>NZ_JBBEBZ010000092.1:0-2944 GCF_040882075.1 Nitriliruptor sp. | reverse complement strand
CCGCGCGCGAGGGGAAGCGGCACACGGCGTGGATCGACGGGGATGAGCGGTACGAGGCCGACCTCGAGCGATCCGTCCGTGGTCTGATCACCGACCCCGACGCGGTCGCGCTGATCGAACGCGTCCTGGCCGTGGTCGGCCCCGCCGGGCGGTGGACCTCGCTGGCGCAGACCCTCCTCAAGCTCACCAGCCCCGGGGTCCCGGACGTCTACCAGGGCACCGAGCTGTGGGATCTGTCGTTGGTCGACCCGGACAACCGCCGTCCGGTCGACCTGGAACGTCGCCGGCAGCTGCTCGGCGAGCTGACCGCCGAACGTCCCCACCCCGTCGACCTGCTCGGTCGCGTGGACGAGGGTCTGCCGAAGCTGTGGGTCACGGCCCGCGCGCTGCAGCGCCGCCGGGACCGACCTGCGAGCTTCGGTCCCGACGGGACCTACACCCCGCGGTACGCGACCGGTGCCCGAGCGGATCACGTCGTGGCGTTCACGCGCGGTGACGACGTCGCGGTGGTCGCGCCCCGGCAGGTGATCTCGCTCGGGAGCGAGTTCGAGACCTGGGACTGGCACGACACGGAGCTCGAGCTGCCCCCCGGCCGGTGGCGGTGCGTGCTCAGCGATCAGGTCGTGGACGGCGGTGGCGGTCCCGTGGCGGTCGCCGACGTCCTCGCAGCCTTCCCCGTCGCCCTGCTCGTGCGGGACGGGTCGGGCTCGTGACCGGGGCGCAGACGCCGGAGGTGCGGTCCGAGGAGGAACGTCGTCGCGGTGGCGGCCGCAGCGCTCCTCCCGACGCGTGGGGCATCGTGCCGGCATACGAGGACGCGTTCGGTGCCTGGACCGAGGTCCCGACCGCGACCCGCGACGCGCTGGTGCGCGCGATGGGCGGCGACCCGTCGGCCTCCGCGCCACCGGAGGTCGATGACGTGGTCGTGGTCCGCAGCGGTGACCGGACCCCGCTGGCCGGGGCCACGCGCATCCGGTTCGAGGACGGCACGGGGCGTGAGCTCGACGGTGAGCTGCCGGACGACCTGCCGCTCGGCTACCACGACGCCGAGGTGGCGGGCCGCCGTGACACCGTGCGGGTGATCGTCAGCCCGGGGCGGTGCCAGCTGCCGGACGCCGACGCCGGGTGGGGGTGGGCGCTGCAGCTCTACGCGCTCCGGTCGGCGACGAGCTGGGGCATCGGTGACCTGGCCGATCTGCGCCGCTTCGCCTCCTGGTCGCGACAGGTGGGTGCCGGCGTCGTCCTCGTGAACCCGTTGAACGCGGTCACGCCCGTGTCACCCCGCGAGACCTCGCCGTACTACCCGACGTCGCGCCGCTACCTCGACCCGCTGATGCTGGCGATCGAGGAGGTCCCCGGCTTCGAGGAGCTCGACGGGCACGGGGAGCTACGCAGCGGCGGTCGTGCCCTCACCGACGACGCGCCGATCGACCGCGACCGGGTGGTGGCGGCGAAGCTGACCACCCTCGAGCGGATCTGGGACGAGGTCGAGGGTGTGCGCACCGATCCGGCGCTCGTCGCCTTCGAGGTCGAGGGTGGCCGCGACCTCGAGCTGTTCGCGACGTTCTGCGTGCTCGCCGAGCGTCACGGTGGCGGGTGGCGGTCCTGGCCCGAGGCGCTGCATCACCCCGACGCGCGCGCCGTGGCTGAGGTCGCCGACGCCCACCGCGACCGCGTCCGGTTCCACGTGTGGTTGCAGCTGCTGTCCGACGCCCAGCTCGCCCGGGCCGGGGCGGAGCTGCCGCTGCTCGGGGACCTGCCGATCGGTGCTGACCCCGACGGAGCAGATGCGTGGGCGTGGCAGGACGTGCTGGCCGACGGCGTCAGCGTCGGCGCGCCCCCGGACGAGCTCGGCCCCCAGGGCCAGAACTGGACGCTGCCAGCGTTCGTGCCCTGGAAGCTGCGCGCCGCACGGTACGAGCCGTTCATCGCCACGTTGCGGGCCGCACTCCGCCACGTCGGCGGGTTGCGTATCGACCACGTCCTCGGCCTCTTCCGACTGTTCTGGATCCCCCCCGGCGGCACGGCCGCCGACGGCGCCTACGTGCAGATGCCGTCGCGGGAGCTGCTCGACATCGTCGCCCTCGAGTCGGTCCGCGCGGGTGCGTTCGTCGTCGGCGAGGACCTCGGCACCGTCGGCGAAGGGGTCCGGGAGGAGCTCGACGCCCGCGACCTGCTCCGCTACCAGGTGTTCTGGTTCGAGCAGGACCCCGTCGAGGACTGGACGCCCAAGGCGCTCGCGTCGGTGTCGACCCACGATCTGCCGACCGTGGCTGGGGTCTGGACGGGGGACGACGCGGCCATGCAGGCCGAACTCGGGCAGGAGCCCGACGACGACTGGCACGCTGAACTGCGGGCCCGCATCAGCGGAGCGACCGGGCTGCCCGAGGACGCACCGGTCGCCGACGTCGTGGTCGCGTTGCACGCCCACGTTGCCGCCGGGCCGAACCGGGTGGTGCTCGCCCAGCTCGACGACGCCCTCGGCGTCACCGACCGGCCGAACGTGCCCGGCACCGACCGACACGCTCGTCCGGCGAACTGGTCGCTCCCGCTCCCGGTCCGTGTCGAGGGTCTCGCCGCCCACCCCACCGCCGCAGCCGTCGCCGCCGCGATGACCGCTGCTCGAGCCGCGCGTCCCTGAGCCTGGTCCAGCCGGCTCGAGTTCGGCAGCCAGGTGTGATCGACGTGGATGAACGGCAGCTCCGCTGTTCGATCACACGGCCGCGGGAACCGTGCGCATACGGCGGTTCCCGCCCGGTCGGCCCCTCGGACGTCCGGAGCCCATCCGATCGGTGCGCTCGACCTACCGGGGTGCTCGTGTGGCGCCAGCGCCACGTCAGAACCCCGCGAGCCCGACCGTTGGGTGCGCGCCGGCCTACCGGGGCGCTGGTGTGGCGCCAGCGCTACGTAGGGACCCCGCAAGCCGAGGACTGGGCGGGCCGAG
>NZ_JBBEBZ010000091.1:0-4259 GCF_040882075.1 Nitriliruptor sp. | reverse complement strand
TGGACGTGGGAGGTGCCGTGGTACCTGTTCACCGGCGGGATGGCTGGCGCCTCGTCGGTGGTGGTCCTCGCTGCGCGGGCGACGGGCAACACCGAGCTGGCCGACCGCGCCCGTCTCATCGCCGCAGCCGGCGCGGCGGTCAGCCCGCCGTTGCTGATCGCCGACCTCGGACGTCCGGCGCGGTTCCTCAACATGCTGCGGGTCTTCAAGCCGACGTCGGTGATGAGCGTCGGGAGCTGGATCCTCGCCAGCTACTCCGGTGCCGCGATCGGCGCGACGGGTCTGCGCGTGCTCGATCGGGCGCCCCGCCTGTCGCTGCTCGCTGACAGCGCCGCTGCGGGTCTGGGGGCCGGCATGACGGTCTACACCGGCGCGCTGGTGGCCGACACCTCGATCCCGGTGTGGCACGAGGCACGACGTCACCTGCCGCCGCTGTTCGCCGCGTCGGGGTTGGCGGCCGCCGGAGCCGCCGCGACGTTGACGGTGACGCCCGCCGCGTCGCGGCCCGCCCGTCGCGCGGCGGTGATCGGCGCGGGGCTCGAGCTCGCGGTCGATGCGGGGATGCGCCGCCACCTCGGCCCGATCGGCGACGTGTACGAGCGCGAGGAGGCGGGGCGCTTCCACCGCGCCGCGAGGATCGCGACCATCACCGGCGCGGCGATGGTCGCCACGGGTGGTGGCCGACGCCGAGCGGTGACGGCGGCGGGGTCCGTGTTGCTCCTGGCCGGTAGCGTCTGCACGCGCTGGGCGGTCTACCGGGCGGGCTTCCAGTCGGCCCGCGACCCGGTGGCCACCCTCGGCCCGCAGCGCGCCCGCATCGTCCGAGGTGAACGCACCCGAGCCCCCTGACCTCCCCGACGGCCACGGACCACGCGCCCGCGCGGGTTCACCGCCCCCACCACCGCGGCTCACACCTCCGACGACCACAGAACACGCTCCCGCGCGGGTTCACTGTCCGACCTCGGTCGCTCCCGCTCCGTCGAACGGTGTCAGGCGGAGCTCGCCAGGGAGCTTCGCTTCTCGATCTGCGAGACCCGCGATGGCGTGACGCCGAGGAGCCCAGCGACGTCGCGCACGGTCAGACCAGCCCGTCGTAGCTCAGCGACCGCGGCCGGTGTCTCGCGACGGGCCCGGTCGGTCAGCTCAGCGAGGACGCGTCGCAGCTCGAGCGCCTCGAGCGTTCCAGCGGACACATCGGTGGGCTTCAGGTCCGGGGTGATATCCACCTCGAACGCGTCCTCCTCGACGTCCAGGACCAAGGCGATCGCCTCGCGGATCGTGGCATCTGCCTGGTCGAGACGACGTGACTGGGAGGCCACCTCGCGACCCACGACGTCGAAGGCCACAAGCGCCCACCAGTCAGCTTCGCGGGTGGCGGTGACACGGTAGGTGGTCACGTCCACCACTCCTCTCCGAGCTTGGCAGCTGCCTGTCGCATGATCGATCGCGCGGTGCCTTCTGCGAGCTCTCGGTGGTTGGGGATCGCGAGACGGAGACCGTCCAGCGAGAACACCTCGTGCCCACCACGGTTGCGGAGCGCCGCGGGCCGCGCAGCGGAGCTTCTCGAGGAGTTCGCGTCGCTTCACGAGGTTAAGTGCAGTGAGTGAACGTGGTCAAGTGCAGTCCCTACATGCCACCGCGGTCAGTGGCCGGCGCTGCGCTGCGGATCGCGGCTGACGTCCACCGCCATGCGGGCGACCTTCCGAGCCAGACCCTCCGGGTACCCGCGGCGGGCGACGTGCCCGACGGTACGTCGGTAGGCGGTCTCGCCGTCGACACCGGTGAGCCGGTCGGCCTTGGAGCGGGCGACCGCGAACGCCGCGGCCTCCTGATCCTCGGCCTCGACCGGGGCGAGCACCTGGTCGATGGTGTCCCGATCGAACCCGCGGCCGACCAGGTCCTTACGCAGGCGGGTCGGTGCGTGCCCCTTGGCGCGGCGCTCCTCGACGAGCGCGGTCGCCATGGCGAGGTCGTCCACCAACCGTTCGGCGTGGGCCCGTTCGATGATGAGATCGATCGCGGCCGCCGGGGTGTCCCGTTCGGCGAGCTTGCGACGGAGCCGTCCGACCGACTGCGGTGCGTTGGCGGTGGACCGGCGCACGAAGGCGAGCCCCACGGCCACGTCGTCACCGAGCGAGGCCTCGGCCGGCGGTCGGGTCGCCGCTACCTCGGCCGTCCGTCGTTCCGCTTCCGCGGAAGCGGCCTCGGCCAGCTGCTGGGCCTCACGACGGGACACCTCGGTGCGGGGCGCGTCACCATCGCCGCCGGGAGCAGCCCCGGCCCGCGCGGTACCGGGGTCCGGCTGGGCCGGGCGCGGGCTCACGCGGATCGGTTCGCGTTCGATCCCACGCTCGGCGAGCCAGGCTTCGGCGTCACGAGGCACGGCGGTCTCCTCGGTCGGAAGGTGGCGGACGGGTGCGGGCCGGACCCGTCGGTCCGGCCCGTGGCCGTGGCGGTCAGTCGAGGTCGTCGAACCCGTCGTCCTCGTCCTCGACCGGGTGCTCGGTGGCCGCCAGCGGCGACAGCCCGAGCTTCTCCTTGACCTTCTTCTCGATCTCGAGCGCGACGTCCTCGTGCTCCTTGAGGAAGCTGCGGGCGTTCTCCTTGCCCTGCCCGAGCTGCTCGCCGTCGTAGGTGTACCAAGCACCTGCCTTGCGGATGATGCCCTCCTCGACACCGACGTCGATGAGCGAGCCCTGCTTGGAGATGCCCTCGCCGTAGATGATGTCGAACTCGGCCTGCCGGAACGGCGGCGCGACCTTGTTCTTGACGACCTTGACACGGACCCGGTTACCGACCGCGTCGGTGCCGTCCTTGAGCGTCTCGATGCGACGCACGTCCAGGCGGACCGAGGAGTAGAACTTCAGCGCCCGCCCACCAGGGGTGGTCTCGGGCGAGTTGTGGACCATGATGCCATCGGCGAAGTAGTTGTGCGTGCCTTCGACTTCGATGTCGTACCGGTGGTCGTCACCCCTCGGGGCATCGCGCAGGTCGATGCGCCGGATGGTCATCGGCATCGGAACGAACCGCTTGTCGCCCAGTTCCGGCTGAACGTCGAACCGGCCCTGGTAACGAGGTAGAAGCTTGTACTGCATCGAGGGATGCACGTACGGGGCAACGAGCTCTTGGAACTTGTCTGTCTCGCTCCTCGAGAGGATCAAGAAGGCCATCCCACGCGAACCACGCTTCGTAAGCTTGGCCTCAACACCCCACGTATCCGCGAGGTGATCACGGAGCCGCTCGCGAGAAGAGTGCTCGAAAGCTTCGACGCAGACCTCGCTTCGCCCACTTCCGCCTTCGGTTCGCTGTTGGAGTCCCTTCGAGCGGAGCTGGAAGGTGCCGTCGTCCTGGTACCAGATGGCGAGCGACAGCGGTGTCAGCCGCTTGAGGTACTCGTCGCTGAGCACCTTCTTGCCCCCGATGTAGACCGCCTCGCGCAGCTCCGCCAACTCGGGCAGCGGCTGGAAATCGTGGAAGACCGCGCCTTTGGCGTTCGTCGTGCGGGAGACGTTAACGTTGGCGAAGAGCGACGCCTTCCAGTCGGCGTAGACCGACTGCTTGGCACCGTGCCCCGTACGGAAGCGAGCGCTGAGCCCGTTCGCGGACGGCGACAAGCAGCCGTCGCCCATCAGTCCTCCGAGCAGCACGTCCCACTGGAACGCGGACAGGTACGCCGGAACCGACTGGATCACTCGATCCCCGACCTGGAGTTCCTGAGCCTCTCGCCAGCCGCCGGGTGTCATGATCAGGTGGTTCGGTGTGAACTCGATGCGCGACTCGCCGTGGCCCGCACCTCCCCCGGCCCGAGCTATGGCGAAGTGGAGGAACTGCTCGGTCGGTCCGTTGTCGAACCAGTTGGTGACTCGCTTCGGAACGATCTGTCCCTGCTGATGGTCGTACGAGAGCACCTCGACGGGAAGCTTCTGGTTCACGATGTCCGCGATCGTCTCGTGCGAACCATCCGCGAGCGTCACGCGCGTGGGACCGCTCGCGCAGCCGAACATGACGCCTATCTTCTCGCGCAGCTGGTTGATGAAGATGATGGCGGTGTCGGAGCGGTGCAGGTCGCCGGCGATCTTGCGCAGCGCCTGGGACATCAGCCGGGCCTGGAGACCGACGTGGCTGTCGCCCATGTCGCCCTCGATCTCGGCCCTGGGCGTCAGGGCCGCGACCGAGTCGATGACGATGAGGTCGACCGCGGACGAGCGGATCAGCATCGAGGCGATCTCGAGCGCCTGCTCACCGGTGTCGGGCTGGGA
>NZ_JBBEBZ010000090.1:0-4273 GCF_040882075.1 Nitriliruptor sp. | reverse complement strand
CCGCCGTCGAGGACGTGACCGAGCCCCACACCCCCGAGTGACGTGCTGCCACCACCACGAACCTTTCCACGACCAGGAGCGTCCCGTGACCGAACTGAGCGAGCAGGACCAGCGGCTGTGCGACGAGGCACCCGCCGCATACGACGACCTGCGGGCGCTGTTCATCAACTGCACCCTCAAGCCCTCCCCCGAGCCCTCCCACACCCAGGCGCTCGCAGACCGTTCGATCGCGATCATGCGCGCGAACGGTGTCGCGGTCGAGACCGTCCGCGCCGTCGACCACCACCTCGCACCCGGCGTCTACCCGGACATGACCGAACACCGCGCCGATCGTGACGACTGGCCCGGCATCTTCGAGCAGGTCGTGGCCGCCGACATCCTGGTCCTGCTCACCCCGATCTGGCTCGGCGAGAAGTCTTCGGTCGCCACCCGCGTCGTGGAGCGGCTCTACGGCAACTCCGGCCATCTCAACGACGCCGGTCAGTCCGCCTACTACGGCCGCACCGGCGGGGTCATCGTCACCGGCAACGAGGACGGCGCCAAGCACTGTGCCATGAACCTGCTCTACAGCCTGCAGCACCTCGGCTACGTGATCCCACCCCAGGCCGACGCCGCCTGGCTCGGCGAAGCCGGGCCAGGGCCGTCCTACGCCGACGAGGGGTCGGGCGGACCGCAGAACGACTTCACCAACCGCAACACGACGTTCATGACCTGGAACCTGCTGCACACCGCCCGCTGGCTCAAGGACGCCGGGGGCTTCCCGGTCCACGGCAACCAGCGTCCCCTGTGGGACGCCGGCTGCCGCTTCGACGCGCCCAACCCCGAACACCGGTGAGCAGGGAGGAACCCCCGTGACCGACCCGTCGGAGGAGGTCCCCAGACGGCCCACGATGCAGTACCTCGCTGCGCCGGCGGTGCTCGAGGAGATGGCGCGCTTCGGTCGCGGTCGCGTGGGAGAGCTCACCTCGGGCCGAGCGCTCGTCCTCGCCGTGCTCGGTGGGGGGTTCATCACCGTCGGTGCGCTGTTCTCCCTGCTGGTGGGCTCCGGCGTGGACGCGGAGGGACCGAAGCGGCTTCTGGAGGGGTTCGGCTTCAGCGCCGGGTTCTTCTTCGTGGTGCTCTCCGAAGCGGTGCTGTTCACCGAAGCGAACGTCGTGCTGCCGACCACCCTGCTCGAGGACCGCCACCAGTGGTTGCGGGTGGTCCGCTTCTGGGCCATCGCGTGGGTCGGCAACCTCGCCGGGGTGTGGCTGGCCGCGCAGCTGATCGCCACCGCGCAGATGTACTCCCCCGAGACCCTGGCCGCGCTCGGCGAGGTGATCGAACGCAAGCTCGCCTACAGGGAGCTGGGCGGCGCCGGCGCCTGGTGGCAGCTCGTCCTCTCGGGAGTGCTGGCCAACTGGCTGGTCGGTATGGCCGCCTTCTTCGCCTTCATGGGCCGCACCATCATCGGCAAGTACATCCCGGTGTTCCTGGCGGTGACGGCCTTCGTCGCGGCCGGTTTCCAGCACAGCCCCGCGAACATGGGCTACTTCGCCCTCCATCTCGCGCACGGTGGCGGACCCGGCTGGCCGACGGCGCTGGGCTGGAACATCGTGCCCGCCGGTATCGGCAACGTGATCGGAGCGGCGGTCCTCGTCGCTGTGCCCTTCTGGTTCGTCCACCATCCTCACCGTGAGGCAGCCCGTCGCGGGCCGACCGACCGGTAACGTCGACCGATCCGTGGTTCCTCCCACGGCCGAGCGGAGCGCGGCAGCGGTGAGCGCCTACAACTACGAGACCTTCGACGGCTACGTCGCCTCCGGCGACGAGCAGCGTGAGTTCGCGGCCTGGCCGGACCTGCTCCACGCCGGTCAACCCGCTCCGGAGATCGCGGGCACGCTGCTCGACGGTGACCAGATCGCGTTGTCCTCGGTGTGGAAGCGCCGCACCGTGGTGGTCGAGTTCGGCTCGTTCACCTGACCGTACTGCTCAGCAGAGGGTCCTCTGCTCGACGCCGCAGCTGACCGCCATCCCGACGTGGCGTGGTACTTCGTGTACACCCGCGAGGCGCATCCGGGTGAGCACGTCCCCCACCACGACTCGTTCGAGACGAAGCTCGCTCACGCGCGGTTGCTCCGCGACGAGGTCGGGATCCGCCGGTCGATCGTCGTCGACGACCTCGAGGGCAGCGCCCACCGCGCCTACGGGCTGCTGCCGAACATGACGTGGGTGATCGGCCGTGGCGGTCGCATCCTGTACCGGGCTGACTGGACGTCTGCGGCCAACGTTGAAGCCTTCCTCGAGCGACACGAGACCGGACGACGACGGCGGCCCGTAGGAGGGGCCGTGTCGCCCTACCTCAGCGAACAGATCGAGTACCGCGACGTCGACCGCGACGCGTTCTACGACCGGCTCCGCCGCAACGGTCCACGCAGCTACGAGGAGTTCAAGCACGCCGAACGCCTCTGGGCCGAGCGGGACTGAGTTACGGTGGCCGAGACAGGAGACGGGATGAGCGACGAGGAGAGCGGACCGGCGGATCTGTCGTTCGAGGACGTCCGACGGTCGTTCTACTACGGCGATCACGCCGACATGCAGTTCAAGTACCTGGCACGGATGACGGACGCAGGCGCAGCGGACGCCATCGCCGAGGTGCTCGCCGCGGTCGGTGAGACGCTGGACACCGGCGACCTCGACCGCCTGCGCGAGGCCGTGTACCGAGCCCAGGTCGCCGGCTACCTGCCCTCCGAGCCCGTCGCGCCCGCGACCGAGATCCCCTTCACCCCACTGCCCGGCTCGCTGGCCAGCCTCAGGCTCGCGTTGATCTCCGCCGGTGGGGTCTATCGGGTCGACGACGATCCCATGGGGCCCGACGGGCCGTCACAACAGGACTCGCTGGTGCTGATCACCGAGTTCCTGCGTGGCACGCCCACCCTGTCGACCATCCCGGTCGACACCCCCAACGAGCAGCTCACCGCCCGCCATCCGGGCTACGACGCCCGCAGCGCACAGCGCGACCCGTCAGCGGTGTTCCCGCTCGACCACCTGCGCGATCTGGCTGGCCAGGGACGGGTCCAGCTCGCCGACGAGCACTACGGGTTCACCGGCGCGACCTCGCAGCGCCGTCTCGAGAAGCAGGTCGCCCCTCGCTGGGCCGAACACATGGCCGCACGCGAGGTCGACGTGGTGTTCCTCGTCGCCACCTGACCGGTCTGCCACGGGTCGGTCGGACTCGTAGCGAGGGCTCTGGAGGCCGCAGGGATCCCCACCGTCTGTGTCGCGGTGGAGGCCTTGCGGCACCGGATGGAGGAGCTCGGCGTCCCGAGGACGCTGGTCACGCCGCACCTGATGGGTCGCACCATCGGCCCCGTCGGTGACCACCCACGCCAGCGGGCGGTCGTCGCCGCAGCGCTCGACCTCCTCGAGTCCGCCACAGAACCGGGCACCACGGTGACGTTCGACACGACGGGTCGGGCATGAGCGTCACGCCAACGCCGTTGGAGCTCGTGATCCTCGACGTCAACGAGACCCTCTTCGCGCTCCAGCCCGTCGAGATCCGGATGGCCGAGGTCGGCCTCGAAGGTCAGTTCGAGCTGTGGTTCACCCAGATCCTGCGCGACGGCTTCGCCGCCGCGGCCGCCGGCGGGTTCGCTGGGTTCCGCGACCTGGCGAGCCACCACCTCCGTGAGCTCTTGCGGCGCCACCAGGTGGACGCGGCCGATGCCGAGGTGTCGCACGTCCTCGCCGGGTTCGACGAGGTCCTGCCCCACCCCGACGTGGCGGCAGGGCTCACCAGGCTGCACAGCGCCGGCATCCCGGCGGTCGCGTTGGCCAACGGCTCGGCTGAGCTCACCCGCGCCTTCCTCGACCGAGGAGGTCTGAGCGATCTGGTCGCCGCCGTCCACGACGTCAGCGAGGTCGGCCGGTGGAAGCCGGCACCGGAGCCTTACCGTTTCGTGCTGGAACGGCGAGGTGTCGCACCCGCCGCCGCGGCGATGGTCGCCGCGCACCCCTGGGACCTGTTCGGTGCCGGTTCGGTGGGGCTCGTCACCGCGTGGGTCGATCGCGACGGTGCGGGCTACCCGGAGGCGTTCGGGAGTCCCGATGTGTCCGCCGCACGGTTCGACGATCTCGTCGAGCGTCTGGTCACGGCTCCTCGCACCTGATGCGGCGTCAGCCGGTCGCTTCGGTCAGCTCCTGGCTGCTGCGCAGGCGCCGTGATGCGGTTCCGGCGGTGAGCGTGACCAGCACGAAGATGGCCAGGGCCGCGAGGAACGCCGGCGAGGTGGGG
>NZ_JBBEBZ010000089.1:0-27427 GCF_040882075.1 Nitriliruptor sp. | reverse complement strand
GTCCACCACGGCAACGGGACCCAGGAGATCTTCTGGGACGACCCCGAGGTCCTGTACGTCTCGCTCCACGGCGACCCCGATGGCCTGTACCCGTACGCGACGGGACACGCGCGCGAGATGGGCGGCAGCGCGGGCTTCGGCGCGACCATCAACGTCCCGCTGCCACCGGGGACCCAGGACCGCGAGTACCTCGCCGCGCTCGACGAGGTGCTGCCGCTCATCGACGGTTTCGCACCCACGGCGGTGGTGGTCTCGCTCGGTCTGGACACCGCGGCGGTCGACCCGCTCGGCAACCTCGAGCTGACCGTGGAGGGGCTGCGAGGTGTCGGCCGTCGCCTGCGCGAGCTCGGGCGGCCGACCGTACTCATCCAGGAGGGTGGCTACGCCGTCGACCACCTCGGTGCGTTGCTCGGCGCCACCCTCAACGGTCTGGTCGCCGACTGACCCCCGACCTGCCCACCGGATCGGTCAGTCCTCGAGCCGACGGCCGACGACGCCGGGCACCAGGCGGGTCGCGGCCAGCGCCGCCGCGATCGGTCGCAGCGCATCGAGCAGCTGCGCGGTCCGCTCCGGACCGAACGCCCGCCACGGTGGCGCCGCCAGCGCATCGGTGTGGGTCTCGATCCGGTCGCGGGTGGCGCGACCCCGCTCGGTGAGCTGTCCGTCGGCGTCGAGCAGGCCGCGATCACGCAGCCGGCCGACGGCGGCGTCCCACTCGGCATCGGTCCACCCACGCCGGGGCTGCAGCACCGCCCGGACCTTCTCCCCGTCCCCCGCCACCGTGAGGTGGGACTCGCACCCGTCGATCCCCGCGGCGACGAGCGCCGCCAGGTGACCGTCGCCCCGGGACTCCCGGATCCGCGTGGCCGCCTCGAACAGGATCAGGTGCGAGGCGTCCGGCCAGGGGGCGCCTGCTCGAGCCGCCGCCAGGGTCCGGCCGACGATCGGGTGGAACATGGCGACCTGACGGGCCAGCTCCGCGGCCCGGGCGACCTGCGCGTCGAGGCCGTCGAGGACCGGCGCGAGGCTCTCCCCGACCGCGTCCACCGTCGCGGCGTGGACCTGCTGCGGGCTGGCCGCTTCCCAGGCGGCCGGGAGCGCGGCCTGCATCAGGCTCGGCGCGAAGCCGTAGAAGGTGGCCGTCGCGATCTCGGGACCGACCGGTCCCATCGGGGCGATGCGCCCCGCCGTGTACCCACCCCAGGGCAGGTCGAGGCCGAGCGCCGCGTGGCGTTCCGCGACGATCGGCGAGAAGTACTGCGGGACGTGCACGCACTCGAGGTGGACCCACAGCCGACGCGCGGTGGCGCGCTCCTGCTCGGTCGTCCCGAGCGTGGTCAGGCCATCGTCGTGCACACGAGCTCCGCATCGTCGGTCGGCCGCGAGCGTAGGCCGACGGGGCCCCCGTACCCTCCGACCCCGCCTGGACCCGCCCCGCACATGACGGAGCCGACGCTGACCGGACCGCCCGACCCGACCGACGCGCTGCGCGTCCTCAAGCTCGCTCCCGGAGCGGACGAGCCGGCCATCAAGCGTGCCTACCGGCGACTCGCGCGGGAGCACCACCCGGACGTCGGCGGCGACGTCGCGACGTTCCAGGAGCTGCAGCTCGCCTTCGAGGTCCTGCTCGGTACCGGTGCGCCGGCACCACCAGCGCCGCCCGGCCGGCCGTCGCGCGACCGCGACGCCTGGAGCTCCGAGCAGGCCGGATCGGCGCGTCCGCACGCCGACGCCTCGACCGTCGACTGGGCCGGGGCGCTGCCCGAGGTCGGTACCCGGCTGTCGTGCGAGCTCGTCTCGCGGTGGCTCGCCTCCGGCGATCCGGCCACGGTCGTCTGCCCCCTGGCGGCCACGTCGCGGGCGCCGGGCTCACGCCTCAACGGCGCCGCGCCACGGTTGTCGTCCGACCTGACGTCGCACCTCGAGGTCCACCCCGACGTCGACGACCGCGGCCGGCCGGTGGTGGTCGTGAGCGTCGTCGCGGACACACGCCGTGGGCGCAAGGCCCTCGATCGGGTCCCGCTCGACGGCGGGTGGGTGCGGCGCCGCACCTCGACGGCGACCTACCTGCGTTGGACCGCCGCCCCGGACGCCGAGCGACGGGTGACCGCCGTCCGCGCGGCCCGGATCCTCGCGGACCTGCTCGACCGCGCCGACTGGCCGCTCACGGCCTGGACCATCACCTCGGAGAGCTGAGCGCGGACCACCCGTCGAACGGAGGGGGTACGGCCCCCGTCCGCTCGACCACTCTGGCCCGTGCATCGCCCGACCGGGCTCGTACTACCGTGGTCGTAGCTGCTGCACCGATTCGTGCGGCATCGCTCGCTCCCGCGAGCAACATCACGGAGGAACCACATTGAAGAAGCACCTGCGTCTCGCCACGGCGGCCTTCGCCGCCACCACCCTCGTGCTGGCCGGTTGCGCCGACGACGGTGACGACACCACCACCGACACCACCGAGACCGTGGACGACGGCGCGGTCGAGGAGCCGGCCGTCGACGACGCCGGCCTCGAGGAGGACCCGGCCGTCGACGCTGGCGAGGAAGAGCCCGCGGAGGGCTGAGCCTTCCCCCACTCGCATCGTGAAGCGGGGCCGACCCACCAGGGTCGGCCCCGTGCCACGTCTCGCGGTCAGCAGCTCGGGACGGGCGGGGTGAGCTCGTGGCTCTCGAGGCGTTCGAGCAGGGTGTCGATCGGGACCGCGAGCCCGTCACCCGAGCCCACGTCCAGGGCGAAGACGATGCCGATGACGCGGCCCTCCTCGTCGAGCAGCGGGCCTCCGGAGTTGCCCTGCTGGATCTCGGCATCGACCCGGATCACGTCAGCGGGTTCGCCGAGGAGCTCGCCCTCGATCAGGGCCACCACCTCCCCCGTCGACACCGTCGCCGGACCGCCACCGGGGTAGCCGACCACGATGACGGGTTCACCCTGCTCCACCGGTTCGGTGCGCAGCTCCGCCACGGGCAGGTCCGTGGCACCCCGTAGCTGGAGCACGGCCAGGTCCGAGTCCACGGCGATGCCGCTCACCTCGGCTCGCAGCGAGCGCCCGTCCCAGGTGTTGACGGTGACCGCGCGGGGTTCCTCGACGACGTGACGGTTGGTCACGACCAGGTCGCCGGGCAGGACGAACCCGGATCCGAGACCCAGCCGGTCGCACCCGAGCGTCCGGATCCGCACCGTCACCTCCTGGGCGCGCCGGAGCACCGACGCGGCGGCGACCTCCGGCAGGTCGAGGTCGGCCAGCTCGGCCATCCCCGCGAGGTCCTCGTCGGTCGCGAGGGGTGGTGCCGTCGGGACGCAGGCGCTCACCACCGCGACGCAGAGCGCCGCCGAGACCGCTGCTGCCCGACGCGCCCTCAACGCAGCAGGAGGTCGGCGCGGGCGGAAGCCGCCGCTCCGTCCGTCCGCGCCGCGTTGCACTCCGCGGTCGTGGCCGTCCGCGCCACGTTGAGCAGCCCGACGTCGACGTCCTCCCCAGCCGCCTGGCGGTTGAACGCGCCGATGGCGTCGTTCAGCAGATCGAAGAGCTGGTCGACGCACCCGTCGAGCGCCGTGACGGCGTCGGCGACCTGCGAGGCGAGATCGACGAGCACGTCGCGCTCGACGCTGGTGGTGGTCGCGACGTCCTCGGCCTGCGCCTTCTCGTCGGCGAGGTCGCGGACCCGGTCCTCGAGCTGGGCCACGTCGCTCTCGGACAGCGCGAGCGAGTCCGCGATCTCCTCGAGCTGTCGTTGGAGCGCCTCGGTGCGGCCACGGGCGTCGTCCCGTTGCTCCTCGAGCGCCGCCGCGCGCGCCTGCCACCCGGCCGCGACCTGTCGCTGCTGCACCCCAACGGCCGACCCGATCAACGCCACGAGCAGCAGCACGACCACCGGGAGCACCCGCCGGCGGGGCGGGCGCGGGGGTCTGGTCGGTGGCGCCGGCGGCGCCGAAGGACCGCTCACTGCGGGGAGCTCCTCGGACGGGTGGCTACGAGGTCGGCCAAGCGTGCCACGCCGCGTCCCGACGGGCGGCGCTGGCGCCACCGGGCGGCGGGCCGCGCACGTGCGGCGTCGGGGTGGAAGACTCCCCGCCACGCGCCCGAACCGAGGAGGACCGTTGAGCAGCCACGACACGCTGGAGACCGATCCGGGCTGGCTGTCGGAGGACCAGCTCGGCGCGGTCCGTGGCCAGGTCCCGATGGTCTACGTCGAAGCCGTACCGGTACGGGTCGACCACCTCGGTCGCATCGAGAAGGTCGGCGTGCTGCTCCGCCCCGGTGCGGACGGTCGCATCTCGCGCGCGGTCGTCTCCGGGCGGGTCCTGTTCAACGAGTCCCTCCGGGACGCTCTGTGGCGCCACCTGTCGAAGGACCTCGGAACGGACGCGGCACCGAACCTGCCGGTCGGCACGGCCCCGTTCACCGTCGCCGAGTACTTCCCCGAACCCGATCGCAGCGGGTTCCACGATCCCCGCCAGCACGCGGTTGCGCTCGGGTACATCGTGCCGTGCGACGGGGAGTGCGCTCCCGCCCATGACGCGCTCGACCTCACCTGGCTGTCCCCCGCCGAGGTGATCAGCCCCACGATCGCCTCGGAGCTGTCCGAGGGCCACGCCCGGCTCGTCCGGCGGGCGCTCGCCTTCTGCGGACAGCTGCCCTGAGCGACGAACGCACGTCCACGCGTCCGAGCGCGCGCCCAGCGTGACACCGCCGGCTCAACCCTCATCCTCATGTGGAGGTTCAGTCACGATCGGCGCACGGAAGGCACGCCGCATCGCACGTAGGGGCCCGTCCTCGCCCCCGATATCTGACCACCGAGCGGCTGACCCTCGACCTCTAGTGGAACCCGACCCCGGCCCCAGGCGCGCCAGAGAGGCGCAGGAGCGCCGGAGCGGACCGGCCCGCACCGTCGCCCTACCCCCCCCCGCTCAGCCCCGGAGACGCGCAACCGCGTCATCGAGCAGGAACCAGCCCTCGTCGGTGCACCGCAGGCGACCGCAGGACGTCTCGACGAGCCCGGACCCGAGCGCCTCTTCGTAGGCGACCGGGTCGATCGGTGGGACGTCGCCCGGGTGGAGGCCCTCGCGGACGCGGAGCCCGAGGAAGAGCCGCTCGGTCGCCCGTTCGTCGTCGGTGAGGATCTCGTCCCCGGCGGTGGGGTCCTGGCCCGACTCGACCGCGGCGAGGAAACGGTCGGTCGAGCGCGTCGTCCAGGATCGGCGTCCGGCGAGGTGGGCGTGCGCCCCCACGCCGACACCGAGGTAGTCGCCGTGCCGCCAGTACAGGAGGTTGTGGCGGCTGCGGAGCGGGACGGGCGGACCGTCGGCCGGTGCCGCGATACGCGCCCAGTTCGCGACCTCGTAGTGGTCGAACCCGGCGCGCCCGAGCACGTCGCGCGCCACCTCGAAGCGGGCCCGTTGCACGTCCTCGTCGGGGGCGGGGATCGTGCCCCGGTCGACCGCTCGACCCATCGGGGTGCTGTCGTGCACCGTCAGGGCGTAGGCGGAGACGTGGTCGGTGCCGATGGCCAGCACCTGTTCGAGGGTGGCGGCCCAGTCCTCGTCGCGTTCCCCCGGCGTGCCGTAGATCAGGTCGAGTGATACCTCGGGGATCCCGGCGGCACGCGCCTGCGCGACGGCCTGTGCGGGTCGGCCGGTGGTGTGCTGGCGTTCG
This sequence comes from Nitriliruptor sp., assembly GCF_040882075.1. NCBI lineage: Bacteria > Bacillati > Actinomycetota > Nitriliruptoria > Nitriliruptorales > Nitriliruptoraceae > Nitriliruptor > Nitriliruptor sp. The sequence goes on along the minus strand of NZ_JBBEBZ010000089.1, from coordinate 21,774 downwards.
AGGGTGGCCAGGACGTGCGGCGCGAACGACTGCGCCCCCATCGAGATCCGCGTGACCCCGGCAGCGACCAGCGCGTCGAACAGTCCCGGCGTCGCGGTCTCGGGGTTGCACTCGACGGTGATCTCCACCCCGGCGGCGACGTCGAGTTCGGCGCGGATCGTCGCCAGAGCCTGCGCGAGCCGCTCCCCCCCGATCAGGGTCGGGGTCCCGCCACCGATGAACACCGAGGTGACCGGACGCCACGCGGGATCGAGATCGGCCGCGGGTGGCGCGTGCGCAGCGGGGCCCGCTGCGACCTGTCGTCGCAGGTCGGCCACCAGCGCGGTCAGGTACCGGTCGTAGAGCGCGTCACGGTCGGACGCCGCGCGGTCGCCCACCGCGGCGGTCGCGAAGTCGCAGTAGCCGCAGCGGTGGCTGCAGAAGGGGACGTGCAGGTAGACCCCGAAGCCGGCAGCAGCCCCGGATTCGACCGGATCAGTCACCCAGCGGCGGGGGTCGGCGTCCGGTCGCGGGGCGGTGGTCAGCCCCACGGGTCGACGGCGAACCGCTCGCGGACCTGGTCGGCGAGGTCGGGGTCGGCGCTGGTGGTCAGCAGACGACCGGGGAAGCGGGAGATCTCGTGCAGCGCTCGCATCTGGTGGCACTCCTCGACGAGCAGGAACAGCGCCGCTTCACCGTCGCCGAGCTCCTCGCCGAGCCGTTTCATCTCGCCGTCGTCGATGCCGTGGTCGCGGAGCTTGCCGAACAGCCCGCCGGCAGCCGCACCGAGCGCCGCGCCGAGGATCGGCTGCGCCACGAACAGGCCCGCGAGCGTGCCGAGCCACGCGCCGCCGACCGCACCCTGCGATGGCGACACGTCGCGCGTCTGTTGGATCCGCACCCGGCCACCGACGCGGGTCACGACGGCGGCGTCCTCGAGCTTGAGCTGGCCGCGCCCGACCATCCGCATCGCGGCGAGCAGCGCCTCCTGGGCGCGCAGCGGCCCGTCGAACACGAACGCCCACAGGTCCGCAGCCGATCCGCCGCGCGCACGTTCCGCGGTGGCGTCCTGGGCGAGGCGTTCCTCGTCGGTCCAGGCGTCGCCCTCCTCGAAGGGAGGTGGCGGGGGCGGCGGCAGCGTGCTCACGGGTCGACCTCCGACGGACCGTCCGGCGGACGGTCGGACCCACCACGGTAGGTCAGGGCCGCCGGGGTCGCGCACTCGAGCGGCCACGACCCGGCGCCATCCGGCGCCATCCGGCGCCATCCGGCGAAGGGTGACGCGTCGGTCGTCACGCCGCCTCGCGGTACCTTCCCGGCCGCGTCGGGGGAACAGGCAGGACACGCGCTCGCGGCCCGGTCGCCGCCCTCCCCCGACCTCGGACCGTCCGTGAAGCAGCTGCGCCCCACCTCCTTGCCCGTCCGCATCCTCGCCTCGCTCACGAGCCTGGCCCTCGTCGCCGGCGCGTGTACGAGCAGCCCGTCCGCCGGTGATCTCGAGTTCGCCGGCCCGGAGGACGACGCGCTCGTCAACGCCGCCGAACTCGAGGAGCTCACCTTCTCGGTCGCCTCGACCGGGGAGGACGGCTACCCGGTGGACGAGCTCCGCATCCTGCTCGACGGGGACGACGTCACCGGCGATGCGGCGATCGACGGGCGGACCCTGACCTACGCGCCCGGCGAGCTGCCCGACGGCGGACGGTCCGTGGTGGTCGCCGAGGTCGACGAGGACGCGGACGCCTCGGGGGAACCGGACGCCGTCCACGAGTGACGCTTCCAGGTGAAGGCGGAGCCGCCCGAGGTCGAGCTGACCTCACCCGACGGCGCCGTGGTCCCGGGTGATCCGGTCACGGTCGCCGGCGTCACCGAGCCCGGCGCGGAGGTCGCCGTCGGGGACGCGACCACCACGGCCGGGGACGACGGCCGTTTCGAGTTCGAGCTCGACGGGGTCGCCGACCAGCTCACCGTCGTGGTGACCGACGTCGCCGGCAACACCACCGAGGTCACCGACGGCGTCGTGTTCGTCGCCTCACGGGTCGAGATCGACCAGGTGCGCACGGTCCACGCCACGTTCTGGGCGTGGGCCACCCCACGCCTGCGCGAACCGATCGTGCAGATGATCGAGGACGGCCGGATCAACTCGCTCCAGCTCGACCTCAAGGACGATGGTGGCCACATCGGCTACGGGTCCTCGGTCCCGCTCGCCGACGAGATCGGTGCCGACCTCGGGCCGCTCGACCTCGAGCAGACCGTGGCGGACCTCCACGACCGCGACGTCGCGGTCATCGGCCGCATCGTGGCGTTCGCCGATCCCACCCTGGCCGCGTGGGCGCGGGAGAACGGCGAGCGTGACTGGGTGATCCAGGTGCGAGGTGAGGACGACTACCACCGGGGGTCCTACGCGGGCTTCTCCAACTACACCCACCCGGACGTCATCGACTACCTCCTCGACCTCGCCGAGGAGGCCGCGCAGGCCGGTGTCGACCACATCCTGTGGGACTACATCCGCCGCCTTGAGGGCACGGACAACTACACCGTCCCCGGTCTCGAGACCACCCCCGAGGAGGCGATCGTCGAGTTCGCACGGCTCGCCGACGAGCGGCTCGTCCCGTACGGCGTGCAGCACGGCGCGTCCGTCTACGGCATCGCGGCAGACCGTCCGGAGCAGATCGGGCAGGACATCCCGGCCTTGGCCGAGCACGTCGATTACGTGGCCCCGATGATCTACCCCTCCTACTGGGGCGTCGGCGAGTACGACGTCGCCGACCCGAACCGCCAGCCCTACGACATCATCCGCGCCACGCTCGAGGTCTGGAACGAGGCGACCGACGGCAAGCGGGCACGCGTCGTCCCGCGGCTCGAGGACACGGCTTACCGCGCGTGGGACCAGCCGCACCAGGTCCGCGAACAGATCCGCGGCGCACGCGACCACGGCATCGACGAGTGGCTCATGTGGAACCCGGGCTCGACCTTCACCCCGGCCGCCTACGAGCAGCGCGAGTGACCGGTCCGTCCCGGCGGCGGTGACGCGCGCCGTGCCCGGGCGGCCTACCCGTCGTCGCGGATGCCGGGATCGGCCGCGATGATCGCGTTCGCCACGGTCTCGTCGATCCCGAGCCGGCCAGCGACGTCCCGCGCGACGCGGTCACGGTCCGGTTCGGGGCGCCCGTCGGGGCCCCGACGCGCGACAGGCGGGTCGTAGGGGTCGTAGACCCGGCGGCGGTGCCCGGCCGGCAACGGGGTGAGCCCGAGGACGCCGAGGTACTCGTCCCAGATCTCGAGCACGGCAACCGCCGTCGGTTCGTCGACCTCCGTGCGCCGCACGACCTCGGCGATCCGACGGGCACGGGTGTCGGGGTCAGCCATCGACTCGGCTTCACCCGCCCCCGGGGGTGTCCAGGAAGGGCCGAGCCGGGTGGGCTCGAGCGACGCGTCGCGGCGGTTGCGCCCCGCGACGAGCGCGACGAGGGCGACGGCGGCGAGCGCGATGAGCGCCAGGAGGAGAGGTTCCACGGGATCCGACCAGGTGACGGGGACAGGGAGAGGGAGAGGGGGTAGCAGGGTCGTCGACCCGCGCGGGAGCGGACGACACCGAGGACGAGCGGTCGGCCACCGTCCGGGTGGGAACCCGGGGTTCCAGCGGCCGTGGGCGGGCGACGGAGCTCAGGTCGAGCCGGTACCACCCGTGCGGAGGGCGGAGACGAAGGCTTCCTGCGGGACCTCGACCGATCCCACGTTCTTCATCTTCTTCTTGCCCTCCTTCTGCTTCTCGAGCAGCTTGCGCTTGCGGGACACGTCGCCGCCGTAGCACTTGGCGAGCACGTCCTTGCGCTTGGCCTTGATCGTCTCGCGGGCGATGATCTTCGCCCCGATCGCGGCCTGGATGGGCACGTCGAACAGCTGCCGAGGGATGAGTTCGCGCAGCTTCTCGGTCATCGTCTTGCCGAAGGCGTACGCCTCGTCGCGGTGCACGATAGCGCTGAAGGCGTCGACCGGTTCGGAGTTGAGCAGCACGTCCACGCGGACGAGGTCACCCTCGGCGTAGCCCCCGACCTCGTAGTCGAGCGACGCGTACCCGCGGGTCATCGACTTCAGCTGGTCGAAGAAGTCGGTGATGATCCCCGCGAGCGGCAACTGGTAACGCAGCTCGACGCGCTCCTCGGTGAGGTAGTCCATCGCGATCATGGTCCCGCGACGGCCCTCGCACAGCTGCATGACCGCGCCGACGTAGCTGGTCGGCGTCAGGATCATGGCCTTGACCGTCGGCTCCTCGATGAGCGCGATGCGGTTGGGCTCGGGCATGTCCTGCGGGTTGGCGACGTCGAGCACGATCGGTTCGCCGGTCTCGGCGTCCTTCTTCTCGAGCGTGACCCGGTAGCGCACCGATGGCGCGGTGGTGATCAGCGGGATACCGAACTCGCGGTCGAGCCGCTCCTGCACGATCTCGAGGTGGAGCAGACCGAGGAACCCGCACCGGAACCCGAAGCCGAGCGCCATCGACGTCTCGGGCTCGTAGGAGAACGAGGCGTCGTTGAGCCGGAGCTTGTCGAGGGCTTCGCGCAGGTCGGCGAAGTCGTCGGAGTCCACGGGGTAGAGCCCGGAGAAGACCATCGGCAGCGGCTCGCGGTAGCCGGGCAGCGCCGGGACGTCCTTGGCGCCCTTGCCGGCGAGGGTGATGGTGTCACCGACCTTGGCCTGCCCGACGTCCTTGATGGCCGCCGACAGCACGCCCACCTCGCCGACCCCGAGCGCGTCGATCGGGACCTCCTCGGGCGCGTGGACCCCGACCCGCTCGATCTCGCCCTCGAACCCGGTCGCGAGCAGGCGGATCTTGTCCCCCGCCTTCAGCTGACCGTCGACGACCCGGAAGTAGACCAGCGTGCCGCGGTAGGCATCGTAGACCGAGTCGAAGATCAGGGCGCGCGTCGGACCTGCGGCTACGCCAGACGGCGCCGGCACGCGGTCGACGATCGAGTCGAGGACCGCGTCGACGCCCTCACCGGTCTTGGCGCTGATACGCAGCACGTCGTCCGGATCGCCGCCGATGACCGCAGCGATCTCGCGCGCGACCTCGTCCGGGCGTGCCGCCGGGAGGTCGATCTTGTTGAGGACCGGGATGATCTCGAGGTCGGCTTCGAGCGCGAGGTAGAGGTTCGCGATCGTCTGCGCCTCCATCCCCTGGGCGGCGTCGACGAGCAGGACCGCGCCCTCGCACGCGTTCAGGGCGCGCGACACCTCGTAGGAGAAGTCGACGTGCCCGGGCGTGTCGATGAGGTTGAGCAGGTACTCGTCGTGGACGTCGCCGAGCGGCTTGTACGGCAGACGCGCGGTCTGGGCCTTGATGGTGATGCCGCGCTCACGCTCGATGTCCATCTTGTCGAGGTACTGCGCGCGCATGTGCCGCGCGTCGACGAGTTCGGTCAGCTGCAGCATCCGGTCGGCCAGCGTCGACTTGCCGTGGTCCACGTGCGCCACGATGCAGAAGTTGCGGATGCGGTCGATCGGGTAGGTCACGTGAGGTCCCGGCTTCAGGTCGTGAGGTGCGCCGCACGGGCGCGTCGGAGGTGTGGGTGAGCGTACCGGCGGGCCCCGGGACCCCCGCCGGCGCGCACCGGTGTGCGCGGGACCCTGTCGACGGGGCACACTGGGCCACACTCCCTCCGAGCGCCTCCCCGCTCCCCCTCTCCCACTCGTGAGATCGCCCGTGCCCGTCCGCGCCCGTTTCCGCCCCCACCCGCGAGGCTTCGGCTTCCTGACCCCCGTGGAGGCGGACGGCACCACGCCGACCCTCCACCGCGGTCCGGGCCCCGATGGCACGCCCACCGAGCACGACGGCATCTTCGTGCCACCGCCGCTCGCCCGTGACCTCATCGCCGACGACCTCGTCGACGCCGAGGTGGAGATCGACGCGAAGGGCGCCAGCGCCACGGCGGCCACACTCGTCGAGCGCGCCCGCAAGATGCTCGTCGGGACCGTGCAGCACGGACCGGGCGGTCTGGTCGTCGAACCCGACCCGCAGCTGGCATCCGGCGCCCTGCCGCTCGCCGCAGGTCCGGCCGCCAAGCTCCCGACCTCGGTCGGGCGGCTGGTCGTCGTCCTCCTCGGTCAGGATGCGGAGGGCGGCGCGATCGGCCAGGCGCTGGTCGCCGGTCCGTTCGTGGGCGGGTCCCCGCAAGCGGTGCGGGCCAGCGCGGCGGTCATCGCCCTCGGGCGCGCCGCACCTGGCCTCGTCCCCGGTGGTCCGCAGGCCGCAGGGCTCGACGCGCTCGAAGCCAACGCCACCCACACCCGGCTCGTCGGCCTCATCGCCAGCGGGAGCCGCGGCGCCGCCGCCGGCCTCGACGCCACCGGCCCGATCCCGGGTGCACAGGCGCCGTGGGTCGACCGCCGTGACGAGCCGTGCCTCACCGTCGACAGCCCGAGCACCCGCGACCTCGACGATGCCATCGGCGCCTCGTGGGACGGGGACGCCGCGTCACCGGTCGAGGTCGCGGTCCACATCGCCGACGTCGGCCGCGCCATCGGTCTCGACTCCCCCGCCGACCGTTACGCCCGCGTCGCCGGTGCGACGGCCTACCTCGCCGTCGGCCACAGCGCTCCGATGCTCGACCCGTTGCTGTCCGAGGACACCCTGTCGCTGCGGCCCGGCGAGGACCGGTTCGCGCTCAGCGTCCGGTTCTCGGTAGCCGCCGACGGTTCGCTCGGCGAGGTGACGGTCGAGGTCTGCGCGATCACCTCACGCGCCCAGCTGACCTACGGCGCGGTCGACGCCTGGCTCGACGGCGACGAGGCCGACGTCCGCGGCGAGGCTGGCCTCGCCGGTGGCGAGGTCGTGAACGTGCTCCGCGGAGCGGTCGAGGCAGCGCGCCGGCTCGGTGTCGAGCGCGACGCTCGCGCGACGTTCGAGGACCTGTTCGCGTCGGCCGAGGTCACCCCCGCGGTGGTCGACGGCAAGCTGACGGCCGTCGAGGCCGAACCGCACGCTGCGGCCTACCGCTTCATCGAACGGCTGATGGTGGCCGCCAACGAGTCGGTCGCCTCCTGGCTGATCGCTCGCGAGGTGCCCGCGCTCTACCGGGCGCACGTCGGCGTCGACCCCGAACGTGCCGCCCGGCTCCATGCCGCCGCCACCGCGGTCGGGGTGTCGCTGCCCGCCCTCGAGGCGGTCTCGACCGGTACCGCCACCGACGCCGACCAGGACGCGGTCAGCGCGGAGCTCGTCGCAGCGATCGAGCAGCTCGCGACCGAGGGTCGCGACGAGGACCACGATCTGCTGGTGGCTGCAGCGACCTCGTCGATCGCTCGCGCGACCTACGACCCGGACCCGTCGTCGCACCGCGGGCTCGCGTCCGGCGCGTACTGCCACTTCACCTCGCCGATCCGCCGGTACGCCGACCTCGTCGTCCACCGCCAGATCCGTGCCGAGCTCGCCGGTGAGACCCCGCACTACTCCACCGACCAGCTGCGCGCGCTCGCCGGTTGGATCGACGCTCGCGCCGGCGCGATCGACCACCTCACCGGCCGCGAACGTGGCGACCTGTGGGCACGCCTGCTCGACCGTGGCTACCTCGGATCGGACCCCGAACCGGCCGTGGTCACCGGTGTCACCGCCAACGGGGTGAAGGTGCGCCTCCCCCGGCTCGGGGTCCCCGGCTTCGTCACCGCCGAGCGGCTGCTCGGGCTCGGCCCCAGGGAGCGCGGCCGCCTCGAGGTCGACGAGCACGGCATCGCGACCACCAACGAGCTGTCGACCGGTGCCGGTGCGTGGCGGCTCGGTCAGCGGATCACGGTCCGCTTCGTCGGCCTCGACGACACCGGCCGGACCATCTGGCGGCTCGGCGACCGCTGACCGCCGCTACGGCGTGAGGGCGGTCACGGCGTCGGGCGACGGCGTGCGTGGTGCTCTGCTCGGGTTCTCGAGCAACGCACCGATCAGGAGCAGCCCGGCCAGCACCAGGACGGCGATCCACACGCCGGGGTGCTGCCACAGCGACCGTCTCGGCCGGGCCATCGGTGGGTCCTCGGCGCGCGGCGGCGGCGGCGGTGGCGCCATCCCCGCCCACGGGTCGGGGGGCAGCTCACCATCACGGTCACGCCAGCCGTCGGGCACCGGCTCCCTCCTCGGTCGGTGACGGCACGTTACGCCGGCCGGCCGCCGTGCCACCACGCGACGTGCGGGTACTCGCGGTGGTCGACACCGGGTGGCGGATCGTCGATGGTGTCGGCGCCCACGACCGGTCCCGATGGATCGAGGTCGTCCTCGCGCGCCACCTCGTGCGCGAGATCGAGGACGGCGGCCGCGATACGCCGTTCGACGAGCAGGTACGGGCCGACCTCGCTGCGGTGGGTGGTCTCGACGGTGATCTCCACCGCGCCGGCGGTCGCGGGGTAGGCCGGTCGCGCGATGCCGACCCGGCGGTGGTCGCCGCGCGGGGTCGGTGTCCGCAGCAACCGGTCGAACTCGGTCGCGGTCAGGACCGGGAGCCACCAGGCTCGGAGCCAGTCCTCGTGGTCGCTGCGGATGCGTTCCAGCGTCGCCTGCTTCCAGTGCTCGCGGAAGCCGTCGGCGAGCCCGGCGCGCAGCTTGCCGCGCAGGGCCGGGTCCCCGAGGACCCGGCGCAGGGTCGCATCGTCGGACCGTAGAAGCTTGTCCACGTCCGGGACTCGGCGCAGGATCAACGGGGCGACAGCTTGGCCGAAGCCACAGGCGCGGGCGATGGCGGTCACGGCCCGTGCCTGGCGGTCACGCTGCTGCGGGGTCAAGGCGGTCTCCTCGGCACGGGCGGACGGGGCCGCTCGTCGCCGGTCGTGCCGCCTGCCTACCACACACCCCGCCCGCCGCCGCGAGCCCCGCGCCGGCGCCGCCGAACGGCGTGGGCAGGACAGCCGCCGGCCCTGTAGGCTCCTGTCATCACGCAACCGGCCCGGGTTCCACTTGTCTGCGCTTCTGCAGGCGACCCGACCGGCGCGATTCAGATGGGATGCATCACATGCCACAGGGCACCGTTAAGTGGTTCAACGCCGACAAGGGCTACGGGTTCATCACCCCAGCCGAGGGCGGCGAGGACCTGTTCGTGCACTTCTCCGCTATCCAGTCCGAGGGCTACAAGACCCTCGAGGATGGACAGCAGGTCAGCTTCGAGGTCGGTCAGGGCCAGAAGGGCCCGCAGGCCACCGACGTCCGTCCGGTCTGACCAGACCGCGGCACGGACGCTGGCCCGCGAGGCACCGCCTCGATGATCCAACGTCCTCGCGAAGGACCCCGCTCCGGCGGGGTCCTTCCGCGTTCCGGGGTTCCGAGCTTGACGCTCAGAAGCCGAGCGCTCCCCGGTCACGGAGCGTGGTGAGGTCGGAGACGAGCAGACCTCGGTCCGAGATCGTCAGCAGGCGGTCACCCGCCACGAGCGACCGCGTGATCGCGTTGGCGTAGCCGTCGTCGAAGGCTCGCGCGACCTGGTCGTCGGTGGCGCCAGCCGGTGGCCCGTCGGCGTGGCTGAGCACCAGCTGGTCCGGGGTGTGGCCCGCGGCAGCACGGAGGACGTCCCCGTCGGGCACCAGGGTCAGCGCGCCGGCGGTGGGCCCCGTCGGCTTCGCCTCCCCCGGTTCACCCCAGAAGTAGCGCGTGACCGGGATCACGGTCAGCCCCGTGGCGGGCCAGTGCAGGAACGAGCGGTGGTCCCACTCGACGGGGCTCTCGCTCCGCGGCACCGTCACGGTGTCGGTGCGCCGCGGGTCCGCCGGGTCCGACACGTCGAACAGCGACACCTGGACACCGAGGGTCACCCCCTCCTCGTCCGCGTCCTGCCCGACGCCGATGAGCCGGTGGTCACCGACGGGGTGCAGGTACCCGGAGTACCCGGGGATCTTCAGCTCACCGACGACCTTCGGGGTCACCGGGTCCGACAGGTCCACGGTGTAGAGCGGGTCGGTCTGCCGGAAGGTCACCACGTAGCCGACATCCCCGAGGAAGCGGACGGCGCGGATGGTCTCGGTCGGGCCCAGCCCGTCGACGCGCCCGAGCTCGACCAGCGAGCCGTCCCGGAGCTCGAGGGTGGTGACCGCGCTCTGCGACGACACGGCCGACCACGGGTCACCGATGGTCGAGGCGACCCGCAGCACGCCCTCGTGCTCCGACATCGCCCACTGGCTGAGCAGCGTGCCGTCCACGGCGCCGGAACCGAGGTAGGCGGTGGAGCGGGGGGCGTCGGTCGCGAAGGCGTGCACCTCGGTGGTGACGTCCGGGTCGTCGTCAGGTACCGGGAAGCGGCGCTCGATCGCGACGTCGTCGACGGGTGCGGCGCCGCTCGACCAGCCACCTCCGCCACGTGGCCAGACGTCCTGGTTCCAACGCTGGGTCGCGACGTACAACCGCTCGCGGGAGGCGTAGATCGTGTCGCCGCCGGTGAGCACGGCGACGGACCCGCGGTCCGGCGTCAGCTCGCCTGCGGCCACGTCGACGGTGAGCACGCTCACGAGGCCGAGCCCGGCGAACCCGGCGGGTGCGGCGACCCGCTCGCAGGCCACCAGCGTGCCCTCGTCCCGGTCGCCGTCGGCGGTCTCGTGCACGTAGTAGGGCAGCCAGTCGGTGGCGAGGCTGTCCTCGATGAGCCGCTCGTTGGTGGCCAGGGCCTCGCGCTCGGATCGCAGCCCTCCCGCCTCGGGGTGCGCCCACGGCAGGTTGATCCCCGGCTCGGTGCGCACCACGATCCGAGCGACCCCGTCGACCATCCGCGCGGTCAACGTCGCGCCGTCCACGATCAGCCGCTCGACGACCTCGGGCGAGGACGGATCGCGGACGTCCACCGCTGTCAGGGTCGTGGTCGACCCGAAGCTCGGCATCGCATCGCCCGAGATCCGCTCCCCGGCGAACGGGGCGAAGCCGCCCTGCGCCGAGGTGACGAGCAACCGGTCGCCGGCGAGCAGCAGCTCCGCGCCCCAGCCACCCTCGCGGAGCGGCACCTCCGCGAGCTCCACGGGCTGGTCGCCCCGGATGTCGACGATCCGCAGCCGATCACCGGCGACGACGTACAGCGTGTCCCCATCGGTCTTGACCCGGTCCGGTTCGTCGACACCCTGCTCCTGGACGTTGGTGCCGGACACCCCCTCCGGGGTCGTGCCCGCGCTCGGAGCGCCCAGGTCGTCGAAGACCGCGTCGTCACCGCCAGCTGCGGACTCCTCCACCGCGCGCATCTCACCGTCGGCGGCGTACCACCCGCCCCCGCCGCCGATGCCGTAGGGCGTGACCTGCTCGAGGGCGTGCTCGCGGACGTGCGCGAGGTAGTCGTCACAGGCCGGGAAGCTCGTCAAGGCACCGGCGAGTTCGAGCCGGTCGCGCAGGTCGACGACCGACCCCTCCCCCGCCCGGCCGCCAGGAGCCGAGGTGGGTCCTGCCGAGCCGACGGCGACCCCCGCCGCGAAGACCGCGACCGCTCCGACCAACGCCACCGCGACCTTCACCTGTAGCTCCTCCGTCGCCCTGGTCGGTGGGACGCCGGGGACCACCGTCGGGTTCCCGTCGGTAGCGTCGGGTACCCACCCGAGACCGGAGCGCCCGTGGAGCACGTCCGTCGCCTGCTGGACACCCTCGTCGGGATGGACACGACCTCCCGCCGCTCGAACCTCGAGCTCATCGGGTTCGTCGAGTCGCTGCTCGACGACCACGGCGTCGCCTCCGAGCGCGTCTTCTCCCCCGACGGCACGAAGGCCAACCTGCTCGCGCGGATCGGACCGGACGTCGAGGGCGGCGTCGTGTTGACCGGCCACACCGACTGCGTGCCCGTGGACGGCCAGCCGTGGACCCGGGAGCCGTTCGCCGTCAGCGAGGAGTCGGGCCGCCTCTACGGACGCGGCGTGACCGACATGAAGGGCTTCCTGGCCGTGGTGCTCGCCGCGCTCCCCGAGCTGTGCGCCACGGACCTCGAACGCCCGGTGCTCCTCGCGCTGACCTACGACGAGGAGCTCGGGACCATCGGGGCCCCGTCGGCGGTCGAGCGGCTCGCTGCTGCGTATCCGGCCCCGTCGGCCGTGATCGTCGGCGAGCCGACGTCGATGTGCGTGGTCACCGCCCACAAGGGCGTGCGGGCCTTCACGACGTCCGTCGAGGGGCTCGACGGCCACTCGAGCCAGCCGCAGGTGGCGGCCAACGCCGTCGCCGCGGTCGCACGCATCGGGGCCTTCATCGCCGACCTCGCCGACCGACACGGTCGTGAGGTGCGCGACGATCGGTTCGACCCGCCGTTCACGACCTTCAACCTCGCCACCATCTCCGGCGGCCAGGCGATCAACATCGTCCCGCGGCGCGCCGAGCTGACGTGGGAGTACCGCCCCGTCCCCGCTGACGACTCGGACGCGCTGCTCGCCGAGGTGGAACGCTTCACCCGTGAGGAGGTCCTCCCGCAGCTGCGCCGGGACACGGGTGTCGGTGACGTCACCTTCGTGTCGGACGCGACCGCCCGGGCGCTCGCGGCCGAGGAGGACGGGATCGCCGAGCAGCTCGTCCGGTCGCTCACCGGCGACACCACACCGGCGCGGACCGTGCCGTTCGGGACCGACGGCGGCCACTTCCAAGCTGCCGGCTGGTCGACGGTGGTGTGCGGTCCGGGGGACATCGCCCAGGCCCACCAGCCCGACGAGTGGATCGAGATCGACCAGCTCGCGGCGTGCGTGCGCTTCGTCGACGCGTTGATCGAGCACCTGGCCCGGTGAGGGGTCAGTGGCTGCGCTTGATCGCCCCGTCGGCCAGCGCGTCCGCGGCCTCCGCCAGCCGGAGTCCGGTCACGTCGACGCGACGCAGCAGCTCGCGACGTCGCAGCAGCTCCGGCGTCACCTGCTGCCCGTCGGTGAGCAGCTCGGCGAGGGCGTGCTGGTAGCTGGCGCGCACGTCGTTCTTCTTGGCCTCGGCGGCCCGGAGCGATGCGTGCTCGGGCGCGTCGAGCAGGCACTCCACGGCGTCACGGAGCGCGGCGACGCCGTCGGCGACGTTCCCGAGCGGCTCGGCCATCAGCGGTTCGCCGGAGACCTCGAAGAGGTCGAACTCGCGGGCCAGGTCGCGGAGGTTGTCGAGCACGTCGTCCACCGACCGTGACAGCCGGAAGAGGTCCTCGCGGTCGATCGGTGCCGCCAGCGTGCGCGACAGGTCGTGGATCAACGCGCGGCGGGCTCCGTCGCCGACGTCCTCGAGGTCACCGACCTGGGCACGCCCTTCGGCGGTCGAGAGCTGTCCCGCCGCGACGGCCCGGACGGTCCCGACGGCATCGAGCGTCGCGTCGAGCTGATCGACGAGGTGGCCGATCAGCACACCGCTGTTGCGACCGGTCAGTTCGCGGCCGAAGCGGCGCATCCGTTCGAGCACGTCGACTCCGTTCCTCAGACTCAGGTGAGACGGACGGTGAGCGCGGTGGCTGCGACCGCCGCGGTGAAGGCCGCCGGGAGGGTGACGACCCACGCGCCGGCCAGGTGCATGACCTGGGTCCAGCGGACCCGTGACCACCCGCGCGTCCCTCCGGCACCGAGCAGGCCGCCCGACACCGCCTGGGTCATCGACACGGGCGATCCGATGACCCCGGTGGCCAGCACCGCCGCCGCGGCGGCCAACTCGCTCGCCACAGCTTCGTGCGGTCGGACGGCGATCACACCGCCGCCGAGGGTGCGGGCGACCCGGGGCAGGCCGATGGTCGCGCCGACCAGGAACGCGGTCGCCACCACCGCGAGCTGCCACGGCACCGCGGGGACACGACCGTCGACGACCGTCCCGGTCGCCACGGCGAGGACCGCCAGCATCTTCTGGCCGTCGTTCGACCCGTAGGCCACGCACTGCAGCCCGAACGCGGCCACGTGCCAGCGCTGCGTCCGCCGGTCGAGGGTCCGACGGGACGACCAGGCCGCGGCCAGCCGGGTGAACACGAACGCGAGCACCAGACCGGCGATCGGTGCCGCCGCGGCGAGCAGCAGGACCACACCGACGGTGCGCCACGACACCGGGAGCCGGGCACCGACCCCCGCCCCGGCGATCGCGCCGACGATGGCGAGCGTGAGTGAGGTCGGCAGGCCCCGGCCGGCCAGCACCCAGGTGACGACCACCGCGGCGATGACGGCCACGAGCAGGGCTGCTGTCCCGTCCGCACCGTCGAAGGTGACCAAGCGGCTCGTGAGCGTCGTCGCGACGGCCGTGCCGATGACCAGCGGTGCGATGGCGACGCAGACCGCGAGCACGAGCAGGGACGTCACCGGCGTCAGCCGCCGGACGTCGAGCCCGACCGAGAGCAGCGCGCCCCCGTCGTTGACCCCGTTGACCACGGCGAAGGCGATGGCTGCGACCACCAGTGCCGTCGTCACCCCGCCTCCTCTCCGGTCTCGGCCGCCGATCGTCGGCCGACCGTCCGGGGACGGTACGCCCCGGGAGGGATGCCGAGCGAGGACCCCCCGGGTCGAGGCCCTGGTCCTGCCGCCGGCGTGGGACGAGGTGTGGATCTGCCTCGAACCCGACGGCCACCTCCAGGCCACGGGCCGCGACGAACGGGGCCGCAAGCAGTACCGCTACCACGACCGCTGGCGCGAGGTCCGCGATGCCGCCACGTTTCACCGCCTGTCCGAGTTCGCCGGCCACCTGCCGACGATCCGCGCGGAGGTGGACGCCCAGCTGGGACGCCGCTCGATGGGTCGTGTGCGCGTCATCGCGATCGTGGTCACGCGACTCGACGAGTCGCTCATCCGCATCGGCAACGCGATCTACGCCGCCGAGAACGGCAGCTACGGACTCACCACGCTCACCGACGACCACGTCGAGCTGACCTCCGGGCGTGCGACCTTCCGGTTCGTCGGCAAGGGCGGTCGCGAGCACGAGATCGACGTCGAGGATCAGCGGCTCGTCCGAGCCGTGGCTCGTTGCGAGGAGCTGCCGGAACAGTGCCTGTTCGGCTTCGAGGACGAGGAGGGCGAGGCGGTGTCCATCGAGTCGGGGGACGTCAACGCGTGGCTGCGGGAGGTCACCGGCGGCGAGTTCTCCGCTCCGCGGTCCTGCGCGTCCTCGAGGCGCAGCTCGAGGACGCCTGAGCATCCCGACAGCCGTCGACCCCCGCCGGAGCGGGGGTCGAGGTGGCGTGAGCCGGTGACGCGACGCAACGAGCCGTCGCGGACCGGCCTCAGTAGTAGTGCTTGCGGCCCCCGACGGCGCGGCCAGCGGTCCCGAGCAGGAACAGCACGGCTCCGACGACCAGCAGGATGACGCCGACCGTGGTGAGGATGCCGATGTTCAGCACGATGCCGAGGATGAGGAGGATGACTCCCAGGGTGATCACTGTCGCGGCCCTTCTCTCCGGGTGGGTTGGATCCCGGGGTGGGTGTGGCTCCCGGTCACCGGTAGTTCAACACACCCGGTGGGCGCGCGGCACCGTCCGTTCGCCGAACACGGACGAGGTCCGGTCGGCCGGCCACGTGGCCGCCCCGTGGCCGCACGGCTGCCCTCAAGGCCGCGCAGCACGCGGCCGACACGACGGGATGAGCCGGGGCACGGCGATCGCGAGGGCGAGGTGAACGAGTCGCAGCGAGCGGCCCTTGTCGGTGTCTTCATCGTCGTCGCGGTCGCACTGGCGCTCGCGCTGCCGTCCGTGATCGACCGCGTCGCCCCCGCACCGGTCGTCGGATCGGCACCGACGGCGGGCGAGTCGCGGGCCATCGGCTGGGCGCCCCCGGAGGCCGCCGGCGCGCTGGCGGCGGACCTGTTCCAACGCGTCAACGACGAACGCGCAGCCCGCGGCGCACCACCGCTGACCTGGCACGCGGGGCTGGCCGACATCGCCGAGCGCTGGTCGGTCGAGATGATCTCCTCGGGCCGGTTCGAGCACTCGCCCGAGACCTTCCGGACCCACCCGAGCTTCTCGGCGACGGGTGAGAACATCCTGATGGGCCACGAGACGGCGGGCGAGGCTCACGTCGGCTGGATGACCTCCGACGGGCACCGCGAAGCCATCCTGCTCAGCGACTTCGACGCCATCGGTATCGGGGTGGTCTGCCGGGGCGACGGCCGGATGTGGGCCACGCAGGTCTTCGGGATCGCTGCGCGGCGCACCTCACCTCGCTCCCCGGTCGACACCGCCGTCGAACCCATCGTGCGGCGCGACGAAGGGGTGACGTGCCGATCGGTCCTCGCGGACACCCCGTCGCGCTGAGCCCTGGCTAGGTTCGAGGGCCTCGACCGAAGGAGCCCCACCGGTGCGCAGCGACCCCACCTCCGCCGTCGTGACCGGCCCGCAGGTCGACGGGATCGACCGCGTCCTGACCTCCGAGGCGCTCGCGCTGCTCGGCGAGCTGCACCGTCGCTTCGAGCCCCTGCGCCGGTCCGTCCTGGGCGCCCGAGCGGTGCGGCACGCCGAGGCCGAACGCGACCGGACCCTGACCCTCACCGTCGCCGAGCGGGCCGCTGCCGATGACCCTGACTGGCGGGTCGAACCCGCCCCCGCGGACCTCGTCGACCGGCGCTGCGAGATCACCGGTCCGACGGAACCGAAGATGGCGATCAACGCGCTGAACTCCGGCGCGAAGGTGTGGCTGGCCGACCTCGAGGACGCGAACACCCCGCACTGGCACAACGTCATCGCGGGCCAGGTCGTGCTCCAAAACGCGGTGCGTCGGACCCTGCGCCACACCTCCGACGATGGCAAGGTCTACGAGCTCGCCCCCGACCGTGACCTGGCGGTCATCGTCCCGCGCCCACGTGGCTGGCACCTCGACGAACGTCACCTCGAGGTCGAGGGGCAGCCGATGTCGGGCAGCATCGTCGACGCGGCGCTGTACCTCCTGCACAACGCCGAGGAACAGCTCGCGCGTGGCAGCGGCCCCTACCTCTACCTCGCCAAGCTGGAATCGGCCGATGAAGCCGCGCTGTGGCGCGAGGTGCTCACCACGATCGAGCAGCACCTCGGCCTGCCGGTCGGCACGATCCGCGTGACCGTCCTGATCGAGACCATCACGGCCGCCCTGGACATCCAGGCCATCCTGCACGCGCTCCGGCCACACATCACCGCGCTCAACGCGGGGCGCTGGGACTACCTGTTCAGCCTCATCAAGGTGTTCCGTTCCGCCGGTCCCGAGTTCGTCCTGCCCGACCGCGCCGACGTGCCGATGACCGTCCCCTTCATGCGGGCCTACAGCGAACGGCTGGTGGCCGCCTGCCACCAGCGGGGAGCACACGCCATCGGCGGGATGTCCGCCTTCATCCCGAACCGGCGCGACCCGGACGTGACCGAGCGCGCGCTCGCCAAGGTGCGCGCCGATAAGGAACGCGAGGCGGAGGACGGTTTCGACGGGTCGTGGGTCGCCCACCCCGACCTCGTCGCGCTGTGCACCGAGGTGTTCACCGCGGCGTTCGACGGTCGTGACCACCAGCTGCACCGCACCCGCGACGAGGTGTCGGTCGGGGCCAGCGAGCTCCTCGACGTCGCCGCCACCGGCGGAGCGATCACGGCCGAGGGGGTGCGGACCAACGTCGCCGTCGGTGTCGAGTACCTCGCCGCCTGGCTCGGCGGCCGCGGTGCGGTCGCGATCGCGGACCTGATGGAGGACGCCGCGACGGCGGAGATCTCGCGCGCGCAGCTGTGGCAGTGGTGCCACGCCGGGGCACAGCTGGACGACGGCACGGTCGTCGACGAGCGGCTCGTCCGGGAGATGCTCGGCGATGAGGTGGAGCGCCTCGTCGCAGCCTCGCCGGACGAGGAGACGGTCGGCCGCGTCCGCACGGCCGCCACGCTGTTCGAGCAGGTCGCCCTGGCTCCGGACTTCGTCGACTTCCTCACCGAGCCGGCCTACGACCTGATCGCACCGCCGCACGGGGGTGACGTGAGCGCGTGACGCCGATCCGCCGGCCGGGCTGACCGGGGGCTGTCGCCCCGGTACGCTGTCCCGGTCCCCGCGGGTGGAGCCCCACCCCGCCGTTCCCGGTGTCTGCGAGCCGTCCCTGGCTCACCGCGCCGCGGTCGGCCCCCGACGCGGGACGGCGCCCCAGCGGCGCCGAGCGAGAGCGACAGCCCCGGTCCGCCGGGGTCCGGCCACGCCAGACGTGGCGACATGACACGCGACGCACCGGGCACCGCGGGGAACGGTCCTCGGCCCGCGTCGCACCACGCACGCCCACGTGGGCGTGACGTCGACCGCGACCGCCCTCCCGGGCAGGTCGCCACCCCCGCATCCGGACGCTCCGGATCGCACGGGAGGATCCGCGATCACCACGACGCCCACACGGCGCCCGCCGCTCGACCTGCACGACGCGCGGTTGCTGGCGCAGGCCCACCTCGACGGGGTCGCCAGCGACGACGACCTCGACCGTCTCGAGGACGACGAGGCCGCCTGGATCGACGCCCTGCACGACCTTCGCCGCGATCTGGTGCGGACCATCGGTCGGCTCCGCAGCGAGGTGACCGGTCCCGAACGCGACCTGGTCATCGGCGACTTCGAGGACGAGCTGGCCAACATCGACGAGGTCCTCTTCGAGCTGACCGGGCAGGAGCCCGAACCCCTCGACGCGGGCGCTCGCTCCGGCGCCAAGGGTGGCGGTGGCCAGCAGAGCGACACCCGCGCGCCCTCGCCCGAGGCCGCGGAGGCACCCGTCGCACCGCCACGCGAGCGCACCGGACTCGGCACCCCGCAGCTGCAGCTGACCTGGAGCGACGGACACGTCATCGCCTGGGCGAGCGGCGACGACGCCGAACCCGAACCTGAACCGCTGGTGCTCGAACGCCTCGAGGCCGCCGGTGCTTCGCCCGGGAACTGGGAGCCGGCCGACACGATCGACCTCCCCGACGGCACCGTCGCGGACACCGTCTCCGCCCCGATCCAGTCGTCGCTCGGTTGGCTCGTGTCCCTGATCACCACCGGCGGGGACGAGCGCCTCGGCGCCAGCGTGACCTGGATGGGCCTGGCCGCCGGGCTCGCGGTCCGGCTCGTCGCCCACGGACGGATGGTCCCGCAGCTCCGCAAGGTCGCGGACGCGCCGGGCAACCGGTCGGACTTCGCGGTCCGGTGGGAGCCGACGCTGATCGACCACGAGGAGCTGACGAGCCTGACCCGCTCCATGCCGGGCGCCGTCGCCGTCCTCGACAAGCAACCGGACCCGAAGGTCGTGACCCGCTCGATCGTGTCGGGGTTCGTCGACGCGATCTGCCGCGACGCGGCTGGCCGCGTCGAGGTCCCCGCTCCCCCGCCACAGCCGCGCACGGCCGGCGACGTCGCCGAGGCGTTCCTCGGTCGCCTGAACGGCTCGACGTTCGAGGCGCCGCACCACCAGGGCAGCGAGGTCGGCAAGGCGCTCGCGTCCTGGGCGAGCGGCGTGACCGGTGCCTCCAAGCTGCAGCTGACCGTGCAGCTCGACCCGCCGGACGACGGTGACGCGTGGCTGCTGCGCACCCTCACCAACGACGGTCGCCGCAAGGACGAGAACGTCGAGGCGGCGATGTCGCGCGCCAACCACGACCGCAAGGAGGCGATCAAGCGCGAGCTCGAACGCCTCGAGGGCCTCTACCTGCCGCTGCGCCGCTCCAAGGACACCCGCCGCGGGCAGGTCATCCTCAGCCAGAACGAGGCGTGGCAGCTGATGACCGAGTTCGGCCCGACGTTGGTCGCCGCCGGCTTCGAGGTCCGCGTGCCGCCGCTGTCGCCGAAGAAGGCGACCGCCTCGCTGCGCCTGACCTCGGAAGCCTCCTCCGAGGCCGCCGTCGGCGCCCAGCAGCTGTCCAACGTCCGCTGGTCGGCGGTCTTCGACGACGTCGAGCTGTCCGCCGAGGACATCCGCCGTCTGTCGGCCGAGTCGCGCCCGCTGGTCAAGTCGCACGGCACCTGGGTCGAGATCGACCACGCCGACCTCGAAGCCGCGGCCGCCGCGCTCGCCGAACGCGCCGACAAGACCCGCTACTCCGGCGCCGACATGCTGCGGATGGCGCTCGGCCTCGACGGCACCGCGCTCGGCCAGCCGGTCTCGATCGCCGGTGACAGCTGGGCCGCGGACCTGCTCCGCAGCGCCCGCGACGTCCCCGAGCACCCGCCGACGACCCTCGACGGGTTCGAGGGCGAGCTGCGCAGCTACCAGGCCGACGCGCTGGCCTGGCTCGAGTTCCTCGACGGCGCCGGGCTCGGTGGCTGCCTCGCGCTCGACATGGGCCTCGGCAAGACCCCGACGTTGCTGGCCCACCTCGCCCGCACCGCTGGGCAGGCCCCCGCGCTGGTCATCGCCCCGCCGGCCGTGGTCGGCAACTGGGCGGCGGAGGCCAAGCGGTTCGTCCCCGAGCTCCGGGTCGTGGTGCACCACGGCGCCTCCCGCGCCGAGGACGACGAGCTCGACGCCGAGATCGCCAGCGCCGACGTCCTGCTGACCACCTACGGCACGGCCCTGCGCGACATCGACGACCTCGCCGACGTGACCTGGGGTCGGATCGTCCTCGACGAGGCCCAGGTCATCAAGAACCCGACCTCGGAGACCTCCCAGCAGCTGCGCCGGCTCGAGGCACGGTCCCGCGTCGCCCTCACGGGGACACCGATCGAGAACGGCCTCGGTGACCTGTGGGCGCTGATGGACTTCGTCAACCCGGGCCTGGTCGGTGACCGCGCCACGTTCGTGTCGCAGATGCACGCCGCCTCGGAGCGTGGTGAGAGCGCCGAGTCGGCGCTCAAGACCCTCAACGGGGTCCTGGTGTTCCGTCGCACCAAGGCCGAACCGGTGATCGCTGCCGAGCTGCCGGACCGGATCGACGCGTTGGACCACTGCCCGATGACGGCCGAACAGATCGGCCTGTACCAGGCGGTCCTCGACGAACTTGTGGTCGACACCGCCGAGACCGACGACGACACCCCGAAGCGCAAGGGCGCGGTGCTGGCGGCCATCACGGCGCTCAAGCAGATCTGCAACCACCCGGCGGCCTACACCGGCGACGACGGCCCGCTCGCGGACCGGTCCGGGAAGCTGGCACGCCTCGAGGAGATCGTCGAGAACGTCTTCGAGTCCGGCGAGCGGATGCTGATCTTCACCCACTTCGCCACCTGGGGTGAACGCCTGGCCAAGCACCTGACCGAGAAGATGGGCACCGACGTCCACTGCTACCACGGTGGGCTCGCCCGCGGCGCGCGCGACCGGATGGTCGAGGAGTTCCAGGCCAAGACCGGTCCGGGCGCGATGGTGCTGTCGCTGAAGGCCGGCGGGACCGGGCTGAACCTGACCGCCGCCTCGCACGTGGTGCTCTACGACCGCTGGTGGAACCCCGCGGTCGAGGACCAGGCCCGCGACCGGGTGTGGCGCATCGGTCAGACCAAGACCGTCGTGGCCCACCGGCTGGTGTGCCCCGGCACGGTCGACGAACGGGTCGAGGAGGTCGTGGCCGGCAAGCGCCGCATCGCCGACCTCGCCCTGCCGAAGTCGTCCTCGGTGGGCGACCTCGACTCCTACCAGCTGCGCCGCGCGCTCGGGATCGACCCGTCGGCGGTGCTCACCGACCCGAACGACCGCCTCGACGAGGAGGACGCCGCGTGAGCGAGCGCAAACGTGAGCGGACCCGCGTCGCCGGCGATGACGGTGGCGGTTCGTCCCGTCGACGCCGTCGCGGCGGCGGGAACGCCGGCGGCGGGAACGCCGGTGGCGGGAACGCCGGTGGCGGTGGCGGCAAGGGTGGTGGCAGCCAGGCCCGCCAGCAGGGTGGCGGTGGCGGCGGCGGCAACAAGCGCAACCGCAAGGGCGGCAACCGTAAGCGGTCCCAGAACCGGCGTGGCAAGAACCGCCGACCCGACGTGCTGCACGATGCGGCGCGGTTCTGGGGCGAC
>NZ_JBBEBZ010000088.1:10034-27540 GCF_040882075.1 Nitriliruptor sp. | reverse complement strand
CCAAGAAGGCCGCAACCAAGAAGGCCGCAACCAAGAAGGCCGCAACCAAGAAGGCCGCAACCAAGAAGGCGACGGCCACGAAGGCGACGGGCAAGAAGGCGACGGGCAGACGGAACGCCGACGCCCTGTCGGAGATCCGCGGTCTCGGGCCCGGCAAGCGCGACGCGCTCCTCGCCCGCTTCGGCTCGGTGGACGGCATCGCTGCCGCCAGCGTCGACGACATCAGCGCCATCCCCGGCATCGGCACGGGCCTGGCCGCGACCATCAAGCAGCAGCTCGGCTGACCTCGCTCCGTACCGACGACGCCCGGCCACGTGCCGGGTGTCGTCCGTTCCGGGCCCTCACGAGCGGGCGAGGGGCCGTCCCGCCCGCGCGACGGCGAGCTCGAGGAGCACCTGTCGTTCCTCATCGTGCGTCGGTCCGCCGGGTCGGTCCTGGAGCGCGGCGAGACGCGCGGCGAGACGCGCGACGGCGGCGTGCACGGCGTCGAACCGCCGCTTGGCAGCTCGATCGGGCAGCGAGCGACGCGTCGTCAGGAGGCGACGCCAGTCCGAGAACGCGATCAGCTCCCCGACCCGCAGCGCGTACCGCGTCGTGAGCGCCGGCACGTGGGTGACGAACCTGCGTGCTTCCCGTCGACGTGCGATGGCCAGTCCGGTCGCTGCCGCTGCGAAGAGCGCCACGACACCGAGCAACAGGATCGGGGCGACGACGGCCCGGTCACGTCGATCGCGACCACGGTCGTGGCGTTCCACGCCGCGTGAAGCGCGATGGCTCCGGTGGCTCCGGTGGCTCCGGTGGCTCCGGTGGCTCGGGCGGCGGACTCACGGCTTCGAGGGATAGCCGCGTGCGACGTCACGCGCGGCCCGCTCGAGCGGGTGGTCCCGGTAGCCGTAGCGGGCCGAGAGCCAGACGTAGGCGGGGAGCAGGAACGGGCCGAGCCGCTCGCTCTGCCGCACGTGCGCGACCTCGTGGCTCAGGAGCGCCGCCGAGGGCTGTCCGTGACGGGCGAGCACCACCTGGCCGATCGTGTTGGCGTCCGCTCCGACCATCGCGAGGGCGGCGCCGGAGGGTCCGCGGACCCCGGCGGCCACGAGACACCCGTGGACGGGATCCCACCGTGGGACGGCGCCGCCGAGCAGCCCGAGGACCACGCCTGCGGTCGTCAGCGGCGAGGCCCAGAGCGCGGCGGCGAACCGGCCGATCACCGTGGTCGGCCGCTGCGGACGCCAGGCGGCGAGCGCGCCGCCGACGCGACCCGGCTCACGGAGGGGATCGACCACGCTGGCGGCGGACGCGGGCGCCAGGTCGCCCCGACGGACCCGTGTCATCTCGGTGCGTTGCCGGACGACCCCGATGAAGCCGGCGGCCAGCGTCGCTGCGGCGGTGACGGTCAGCACCCCGCGCGTGGTGATCACGTCCGCACCCAGATACGGGCCTGACCGAGCGAACCGAGGTCGACCGGCACGGCGTCGCTCGCGGGCATCCGGTGGACGCTGGTGGCCAGCACCTCACGGGCGACCACGTCGTACCACCCACCGGCATCGAGGTCGGCGTCGAGCTCCTCGGGGGTGACCGCGACGACCAGCTCGATGCGGTCGTCGAGCGCGAGCCCGGTCGCCTTGCGCTGGTCGTTGACGGCGCGCACGAGCTCACGGGCGGCGCCCTCGACCTCGAGCTCCCGCGTCAGGGCGGTGTCGAGGGCGAAGGAGGTGCTGCCGTCCGCCGCGACCGCCCAGCCGGTCCGCGGCGTCTCCACCACCTCGACCATCTCACGCGTGACGGTCACGGCATCGCCCCCGACCTCGAGCTGTGCGTCCCCGGTCGTCTCGAGCGAGACCGCGAGCGCACCGGCCGCCTCCGGGCCCAGCACCTGGAGCGCCTTCGCGACCTCGGGGGCGCGCTTCTGGAAGGCCGGTCCGAGCGCCCGGAAGTTCGGCTTGACCGACCGCTCGACGAGGTCGCCGGTGCCGTCCGACAGCTCGATGGCCTTCACGTTGAGCTCATCGGCGACCTCCGACAGCAGCTCGGCGAGAGCCGCGCGTTCGTCGGGTGGCACGGTCACCAGCGCACGCGCCAGCGGCTGGCGCACCTTGACGGCGCTGTCGGTCCGCGCCTGGCGGCCGAGCTCGACCACCCGCCGGGTCGTGGTCATCGCCGCTCGCAACGGCTCGTCGCGCCACTCGGCGGCGGCCACGGGGAAGTCGGCGAGGTGGACCGATGCGGGTGCGTCAGGATCCTGCGACACGACCAGGTCCTGCCACAGCTGATCGGCCAGGAACGGTGTGAACGGTGCGAGGAGCTTCGACAGGGTGACGAGGCAGGTGTGGAGGGTCGCGTAGGCGGCCAGCTTGTCCGGCTGGTCCTCACCCGAGGCCTTCCAGAACCGGCGGCGACCCCGTCGCACGTACCAGTTCGACAGGTCGTCCACGAAGCGCTCGAGCCGGCGCGTGGAGGTGGACACGTCGAACCGCTCCAGCGACGCGTCGACGGTGTCGACCAGGTCGGCGAGCTCAGCGAGCACCCACCGGTCCGACGCCGGCCGGTCCGCGACGTCCGGGACCGCCGGGTCCGACAGATCGATGCCGTCGAGCCGGGCGTAGGTGGTGAAGAAGACGTGGGTGTTCCACAGCGTCAGCAGGAACCGCCGCACGATGTCCTCGAGCAGCTGGTGCCCGACGCGCCGTGACAGCCACGGGCTGCCCTCGGCCATCATCAGCCAGCGCAGCGCGTCCGCGCCGTGGCGCTCGATCAGCTCCCAGGGGTCGATGATGTTGCCCGCGGACTTCGACATCTTGCGCCCGTCCTCGTCCACGATGTGGCCGAGGCACACGCACGCCCGGTACGAGCTGTCACCGAACAGCAGGGTGGATTCCGCCAGCAGCGTGTAGAACCAGCCGCGCGTCTGGTCGATCGCTTCGCAGATGTAGTCGGCGGGGTAGTGGCGCTGGAACTCCTCGACGCCGGTGTGCGGGTAGCCCCACTGGGCGTAGGGCATGGCGCCCGAGTCGAACCACGCGTCGGCGACGTCCGGCACCCGGTGCGCCGTCGCACCGCAGTTCTCGCAGGGCACCGTCACGTCGTCGACGTACGGCCGGTGTGGGTCGAGCTCGCTGTGGTCCGCACCGGTCAGCTCCGAGAGGTGCGCACGTGAGGACACGACCGTGACGTGGTCGCAGTCGTCACACCGCCAGAACGGCAGCGGGGTGCCCCAGTACCGATCGCGGGAGAGCGCCCAGTCGACGTTGTTCTCGAGCCACTTGCCGAAGCGGCCGTCGCGGATGTGTTCGGGGTGCCAGTCGATGGTCGCGTTGTTGGCCAGCAGCTGGTCGCGCACGGCGGTCGTGCGGATGTACCACGAGGGCTTGGCCCAGTAGATGAGCGGCCGCTTGCAGCGCCAACAGAACGGGTAGGTGTGGGTGTAGCTCGCCGCACGCAGCAGCAGGCCGCGCTCGTCGAGGTCGGCCTGGATCGCCTCATCGGCGTCCTTGACGAAGAGGCCCTCCCACGGGCCGGTGGTGAAGCGCGCGTCGGGCCCCACCGGGTTGACGATCGGTAGCCCCTCGCGTCGACCCACGGCCATGTCGTCGGCACCGAAGGCGGGAGCGAGGTGGACGATGCCGGACCCGTCGGTGGTGGTCACGAAGTCGGCCGCGAGCACGAACCGCCAGTCGGCACCGGCGTCCGGGGGCTGGGCCCAGTCGTACGGCGCGCGGTAGTGCAGGCCGATGAGCTGGTCGGCGGTGAGCTCCTCGACCACCTCGGCGTCGTCGCCGAGGACGGTCTCGACCAGGTCTCGGGCGAGGATCAGCTCGTCGTCCGAACCCGCCTCGCGGGCGATGGCGTACACGACTTCCGGCCCGACGGCGCAGGCGGTGTTCGAGGGCAGGGTCCAGGGTGTGGTGGTCCAGACCACCAGGCTCGCGCCGCGTTCGGCGAGCGGACCCTCGGTCACGGGGAAGCGCACGTGGACGGAGGGGTCGTCGGTCTCGGCGTAGCCCTGGGCGACCTCGGCGTCGGACAGCGCGGTCCCGCAGCGGCCGCAGTAGGGGGCGACCCGGAAGTCCTCGAAGATCAGGTCGCGGTCCCACAGCTGCGACAGACCCCACCACAGCGAGTCGACGTACTCGGGGTCCATCGTGCGGTACGCGTCGTCCATGTCGACCCAGAACGCGATGCGTTCGGTGAGCTCCTCGAAGGCGCCGACGTAGCGTCCGACCGATTCGCGGCACCGTTCGTTGAACGCCTCGATGCCGTACGTCTCGATGTCGGTCTTCGAGTCGAGCCCGAGCTCCTTCTCGACCTCGAGCTCGACGGGCAGGCCGTGGCAGTCCCAGCCACCCTTGCGGCGGACCGATGCGCCCTTCATCGTCCGGTACCGCGGGAAGACGTCCTTGAAGACCCGCGCCTCGACGTGGTGGGTGCCGGGTCGGCCGTTGGCGGTCGGCGGGCCCTCGTAGAAGGTCCACACGGGGCCGTCGGCACGCTGCTCGACCGAGGTGGCGAACACATCGAGCTCGGCCCACCGCTCGAGCAGGTGGCGTTCGATAGCCGGCAGATCCGGCCTACCGGTCACCTCGGGCCAGCTGGTCGGCGTCACGGGGGAGTGGTCGCTCATCGCTGCGTGCCTCACGTCGGTGCCGTCCACCCGGGACGGCACGGGGTGCGTGCCGGTGTCCCGAGGGACGACGCCGGTCGGCGCCGCGGTCCCACCCTCGTTGGCGCCGGGCGTGGAGGCCCGTGCACCCGCTCGTCGCTTCCGCCGGGTCGCCCCGGCCGGCCCGCGTGTCGTGCGGGCGCCGTCCCGGTCTCCGCACCCGTGTGGCTCCGCGGGTGGTCTCGACCGGGCCGATCGGAGGTGATGTGCGCACCGCGGTCCACCGCCGGCTCACACCATCCCGGCTCGCTCGTGGTGGACGGGTCGGGTGCGCCGCGTCCTCGTCGGTTCGTTCGCCCAGGTTCGGGCGGTCGCTGCGACCCGGCAGCCTACCGCCGCCCCCGCCTGCCGGCGCAGGAGTCCGGCCGCGCGAGCGCGCCGCTGCTACCTTCCGCCGGCCACGCGCCCGCCTGATCCGGTCGGAAGCTCTCACGATGGCCAGGAAGCTCACCAAGAAGCAGTCGAAGACCCTCGAGCAGGCTCTGGTCGACGAGCGTGCCGAGCTCCTCGACCAGGTCGCCGACCTCCAGGCCGATGCCGGGGTCGACCGCTGGCGTGGGGACGCCTCCGGCGACGATCCGGCCGACCGAGGGACGGCGACCTCCGAGCGGGAGACCGCGGCGACGCTCTCCGACCACGCCCGCCGTCTCATGGGCGAGATCGACGAAGCCCTGCGACGGATCGAGGCCGGGACCTACGGTGTGTGCACCCGGTGCGGCGAGAACATCGGGTTCGATCGACTCGAGGCTGTCCCTGCCGCTGCGCTGTGCTTGGACTGCAAGCGCCGCGACGAGTCGGGACGCTGACCCTCCGTGACCCCTGACCCCGCGGCGATGCCCCCGGCTCGCCACCCCCTCGCCGTACCCGTCGTGACGCTGCTCGCGGCTGCCGGTGTGATCCTCGACCAGGCCACCAAGCTGGTGGCCGAACGCATCCTCGACCCCGGGGTGTTCGTCCCCCTGCTCGGGGACGGGGTCGGGTGGCAACTGATCGGCAACCCCGGTGCCGCCTTCGGGATGCCGGTCCCTGCCCCGCTGTTCCTGGTCGTGACCGCGCTGGTCGTCTTCATCGTCGTCCGCAGCTTGCGCACGACCGCCTCGCTGCTCCAGGCGTCCGCCTACGGGCTCCTGCTCGCCGGCGCCGTCGGCAACCTGATCGATCGCGTGCTGCGCGCCGGCGAGGGGTTCCTGTCGGGCGAGGTCGTCGACTTCGTGGCCTGGGGCAGCTTCCCGCGGTTCAACGTCGCCGACTCGTGGATCACCGTCGGGTTCGCGTTGCTCGTGATCGCGCTGCTGATCGAGGATCGCCGGGTCGCCGCTGCGGAACGCGCAGCCGCCGAGGCCGATGCAGCGTCGGCGTCGACCGCCGATGGCACGGCGGAAGCTCACCGGACCGAGGGAACATGAACGACACCGGCGCGACCGACCACCCCGTCACCTCTGACGACGCTGGCGCCCGGCTCGACGTCGTCCTCGCCCGCCTCCTCGACGAGCCACGCTCGCGGGCCGCGGCTCGCATCGACGCCGGTGCGGTCACCATCGCAGGCGCCGTCGTGCGACGCAGCCACCGCGTGAGCGAGGGCGAGCGGATCGTGGTCGCGGCCGACGAGGTCGGGCCGGTCGTCGATGCGCCACCGTTGCCCCCCGTCCGCTACCGCGACGAGCACCTGGTCGTGCTCGCCAAGCCCCCGGGTCTCGTCGTCCACCCGGGCCCGGGCCACGCCGCCGGGACGCTGGTGGATGCGCTCGCGGCGGCCGGTGTCCCGCTGGCGCCCGCCGGCGGCGAGGGCCGGCCCGGGATCGTGCACCGGCTCGATCGGGACACCTCGGGGTTGCTGGTGGTCGCATCCACCGACGAGGTCCACGCCGCGCTCGTCGAGGCGCTCCGCCGCCGACAGGTCGTGCGCCGCTACCTCGCGCTGGTCGATGGGGTGCCGGCGTCACCCGTCGGGCGGATCGAGGCGCCGATCGGTCGGGATCCCGACCACCGTCGTCGTTTCGCGACGGTGCCCAGCGGCAAGGATGCGGCGACGAGGTACACCACCATCGTTTCCGGGATGATCGGTGAACGACCGGTGTCCCTGCTCGCGTGCCGGCTCGAGTCCGGTCGGACCCACCAGATCCGCGTCCACCTGACGGCGATCGGCCACCCGGTCCTCGGCGATCCGGTCTACGGCTCGCGGCCGACGGTCGCCGCGGCCCTCGGCCTCGAACGTCCGGCCCTCCACGCGGGCCGGCTGGCGTTCGCTCACCCCGTCACCGGCGCGGGCATCGACGTGTCCGAACCGCTGCCGGACGATCTGACCGCCGCGTTGCAGCGAGCGGGGATCGATCCGCCCGACGTCGCGCAGGTCCTGGCCGACCCGGACGAGGGCTGACGGTCAGTCCTCGCGCGCGCCGCGCCGCGACGTGACGGCGTAGGCGATCCGTCCGACGATCAGCAGGGCGACGCCGCCGAACACCGACGGTCGCGGCAGGGACAGGGCGAGCACCACGCAGCCGACGACCCCGAACGCGGCGAGCCACCGCGGCCACCGCAGCTCGTGGTCGGCGAGGCGGAGAGCCGACAGGTTCGCGATCGCGTAGTAGGCCAGGACCGAGAACGAGCTGAAGCCGATGGCGCCGCGGAGGTCGGCCACCAGGACGACCACGGCGACGGTCGCACCGACCGCGAGCTGCGCCACGTGGGGAACACGTCGCTCGGGATGCACGCGGGCCAGCGGTCGGGGCAGGTGACCGTCCCGGGCCATGGCCAGGCTGGTGCGAGCCACACCCGCGAGGAGCGACAGCAGGACCCCGGCAGCGGCAGCGGCAGCGCCCACCCGGACCACGCCGGCGAGCTCCGGCAGCCGGCCCGCGGCGACCGCCACGGCGAGCGGCGCGTCGGCAGCGGCAAGAACGTCGGCGCCGACCGCGCTGACGGCGGCGACCGTCACCAGCACGTACGTCAGCAGCGCGGCCCCGAGCGCGAGCGGCACGGCCCGGGGGATGGTCGTGGCGGGGTCACGCACCTCCTCGCCGAGGGTGGCGATCCGTGCGTACCCGGCGAAGGCGAAGAACAGCAGCCCCGCCGCCTCCAGCACGTTGCCCGGCGTCGGAGCGGGTCCCTCGGTCAGCCGGCCGAGATCGGCGCTTGGCGCGGTGCCCGACGCCACGACGACGACCAGCAGGCTCAGGAGCACGATGGCGAGGCCGACCCGCATCGCGGTCGCGGTGCGCTGCACCCCGCGCGCATCGAGCAGGGTCAGGGCCACGACGGCGGCGAGGGCGAGCGGACGCGCGATAGACGGCGCGACGTAGGCGCCGAAGGTCAGCGCCATCGCGGCGCAGCTGGCGGTCTTGCCGACCACGAACCCCCAGCCGGCGAGGTGCCCCCAGGCCGGGCCGAGGCGCTCCCGTCCGTAGACGTAGGTGCCCCCTGCGGCCGGGTGGACCGCCGCCAGCTCGGCCGACGACGTCGCGTTCGCGTACGCGACGGAACCCGCCACGAGCAGGCCGAGCAGCAGCGCCGGCGCACCACCGACGGCGGCGGCGCCGACGGCAGCGAAGACGCCGGCGCCCACCATCGCACCGAGCCCGACGACGACGGCATCGCCGACACCGAACGCGCGTCGAAGCTCCGGTTCGCTCACGGTCCGCCCGTCGTCGGTCGGTCAGGTCGCCGAACCGCGCCGGCGTGGTCCACCTCGCCGTCTCGATGCCTCGGCGGGACCGGGGTGGAGCAGGCACGAGGCTAGCATCCGCTCCGCCGAGTCCCGCCGTCCGAGGAGCACCCGCG
Organism: Nitriliruptor sp.; assembly: GCF_040882075.1. NCBI lineage: Bacteria > Bacillati > Actinomycetota > Nitriliruptoria > Nitriliruptorales > Nitriliruptoraceae > Nitriliruptor > Nitriliruptor sp. The sequence goes on along the minus strand of NZ_JBBEBZ010000088.1, from coordinate 19,106 downwards.
TGCGCACGTCTGACGTCGTGCGCCCGTGGTGGGCGCGGCTGTCCTCGTGGGAGGACGAGCACCTGCCGGGCCCCGTCCGGAAGCTGGTCGCGCACCCGACCGCCGTGGCCTTGCTGGCCGCGGTCGTGGTCGTGGCGGCCGCCTCCGTGCACCTGACCCGCTACCCGACCGAGCCGGTCGCATCGACGGACGGGGAGGTCGTCGCGGTCGACCAGGTCGACCAGATCGGGCCGTCGGTCGGCGCCGATCTCGACGCGTACATCGACGAACGGCACGAGGTGCTGGCGTCGCTGCCCGAGGAACCGACCCGGGCGGTGGTGTCCTTCGAGGGTCTCGTCGGGGTAGATGACCTGGCCCTCGTCGGCGAGGTCACCATCGAACGCCTGCAGCTGTGGGTGCCCGGCCTGCTCGAACCGGTCGAGGTCGCCGCGGGTGCCGACGCTCCGGAGCAGGCGCGCGAGCTGATCGCGGACTCGCGTGAGGACGTCGACGCCGAGCTGGCCGAGCTGGAAGGTCTGCTCGAGGAGGACCTCGGCGATCCGGCGTTCGAGCAGGACTACGTCGACCGCCTGGCGGAGCTCGAGCAGGCCCGCGACCTCGCCGACGAGGGCGCCGTCGTCTTCGCAGCGATCGTCGTGGCACCGACCTCGTTCCTGCAGATGTTGGTCGACGACCCCGCCGTGCGGGCGGTCGACCCCGGCGGAGCGGCGAACGCGACCAGCCGCAGCCGTTTCCGGGGCATCCTGCCGACCGATCGGCAGCGTGCGTCGGTCGGGTTCGCGATGTGACCCGCCGGGCACCCGGCGCCGCTCCCCGCCCGTGGGCGCCCGCCCGTCACCCACCTCCTCGCAGCCTCGGCGGTGGCTGCTAGCCTCCCGAACCACAGGCGTGTGGTTCTTCCCCGGCACACGCCTCGAGGTCGCCCCGGTCGGCGGCCGACGCGGTTCCGGTGCTCTCGCGCCCCCGCTCGGCGCCCCGGGAGCACCGACGTCGCGGTCCGCCGTGGCGATGACGATGGCGAACGCGTGCGCCCCGGAGCGGGGCGCCAGGGGAGGCCCGGATGAACGGTAGCAACGACGGTTTCGTCCACCTGCACGTCCACACCGAGTACTCGATGCTGGACGGGGCCTCCCGGATCGACGATCTCGTCGAGCACGTCGCCCGTGACGGACAACCCGGCGTCGCGATCACCGATCACGGCAACCTCTTCGGCCTCGTCGAGTTCCACAACGCCGGTCGCAAGGCGGGGATCAACCCGATCCTCGGTTCCGAGCTGTACCAGGCCATCGGCTCCCGTCGCGACCAGCAGCTCGGTGGTTCCACCGGCAAGGACCGCTACTACCACCTGACGGTCCTGGCCCAGAACGATGCGGGGTACCGCAACCTGATCGGTCTCTCCACCCGGGCCTACCTCGAGAGCTACTGGTACAAGCCGCGGGTCGACCTCGAGCTGCTCGAGGAGCACGCCGACGGGCTCGTGGTCCTCTCTGGCTGCCTCGGTTCCGAGGTCAACCAGAACCTGCTGAAGGGCGACGAGGCGGCGGCGAAGCGGACGCTGTCGGACTTCAAGGACGTCTTCGGTCCCGAGCGTTACTTCGTCGAACTGCAGGACCACGGCATCCCCGAACAGCGCACGACCTGGCCGCAGCTCGAGAAGCTCGCGGCCGAGTTGGGCCTGCGGACCGTCATCACCAACGACTCGCACTACACCGAGGCCTCGGACGCCGAAGCCCACGACGTCCTGCTGTGCATCCAGACCGGCGCGAAGATCTCCGACGCCGATCGGTTCAAGTTCTCCGGCAACGACTTCTACGTGAAGACCGCCCGCGAGATGCGCGAACAGTTCCGTGACTTCGGTCCGGCGCTCGACGCGACGCTCGACATCGCGCAGATGTGTGACGTCGAGATCGAGTTCGACCTCGACCTGCTGCCCGCCTTCCCCTGCCCCGACGGGATGACCGAGGCCGAGTTCCTGCGCCACAAGGTCCTCGAGGGCGCGCGCAGGCTCTACGGCACCCCGATCCCCGACGCCGTGCAGGAGCGCATCGACTACGAGCTGCGCGTCGTCGGCGACATGGGCTTCCCCGCCTACTTCCTCATCGTCGCCGACCTCTGCGAGCACGCCAGGTCGGTCGGCATCCGGGTCGGACCAGGCCGTGGATCCGCCGGTGGATCCGTCGTCGCCTACTGCACCGACATCACCCGGGTCGACCCCATCAAGCACGGGCTGATCTTCGAGCGGTTCCTGAACCCCGCCCGCATCCAGATGCCGGACATCGACATCGATTTCGACGACCGTCGGCGCGGCGAGATGATCCGCTACGCCGCCGACCGCTACGGGGCCGATCACGTCGCCCAGGTCATCACCTTCGGGACCATCAAGGCCAAGTCCGCGATCCGCGATGCTGCCCGCGTGCTCGACGAACCGTTCTCGGTCGGGGACACGCTCGCCAAGATGATGCCGCCGCCGGCGCAGGGCAAGGAGTTCCCCCTCGCCAAGGCCTACGAGATGTCGACCGAGCTGCGGGCTGCCCGTGAGGACCCCGGCTACGCCAAGGTGCTCGAGACCGCCGAGAAGCTCGAGGGCCTCAAGCGCCAGCACGGCATCCACGCCGCCGCCGTCATCATCGGTGCTCGGCCGCTGACCGAGACTCTCCCGCTGCTGCGCACCGAGGACGGCTCGGTGGTCACCCAGTGGGAGATGAACGCCGCCGAGGCGTTGGGCCTGCTGAAGATGGACTTCCTGGGCCTGCGCAACCTCACCGTCCTCTCCGATGCCGAACGCCACGTGCGCGACAACCGTGGGGTCAGCGTCGACCTCGACGATCCGATCTTCCTCGGCGACATGGACGACCCGACCACCTACGAGATGCTCGGTACGGGCTACACGCTCGGGGTCTTCCAGCTCGACTCGACCGGGATGCAGGCGCTCGTCCGCAAGCTCAAGCCGACCCGGTTCGAGGACATCTCGGCGCTGCTGGCCCTCTACCGCCCGGGTCCGCTGTCGATGAACATGCACGTGGCCTACGCCGACCGCAAGAACGGCCACGAGGCGGTCACCTACGACCACGCTGATCTGGAGGCGGTGCTCGGCGACACCTACGGCGTGATCGTCTACCAAGAGCAGATCATGAAGATCGCCACCGACATGGCGGGCTTCACCATGTCGGACGCCGATGGCCTGCGGAAGGCGGTCGGGAAGAAGAAGCGCGACCTGATGGAGTCCTTCAAGGACCAGTTCATCGCCGGTGGCGTCGACCGCGGGTACGAGAGATCGCTCATGACCCAGCAGTGGGACATGATCGAGAAGTTCGCCGAGTACGGCTTCAACAAGTCGCACACGGTCGCCTACGGCGTGGTCAGCTACCAGACCGCCTACCTGAAGGCCCACTACCCGACCGAGTACATGGCGGCGCTGCTCACCTCGGTCAAGAACCACAAGGACAACAAGCCGCTCTACCTCAACGAGTGTCGCCGCCTCGGCATCCCCGTCCTGCCGCCCGACGTGAACGAGTCCGACGCCGACTTCACCCCCCGCGGCGACGAGATCCTGTTCGGCCTGTCGGCCGTCCGCGGCGTCGGCGAGGGCATCGTGGAACAGATCGTGGCCGCCCGGCGCCAGCACGGTCGCTTCACCGACTTCCGTGACTTCTGCGCCAAGGTCGACGGTGGCGTGCTCAACAAACGCACGCTCGAGAACCTCGTCCTCGCCGGCGCGTTCCGCTCGCTCGGCCACACCCGCAGGGGCCTCTTCGGTGCCTACGAACCGCTCGTCGACGCGGCCCTGACCCGCAAGAAGGCCGAAGCGGCGGGCCAGTTCTCGCTGTTCGACGGTCTCGCGGGTGACGACGGTCAGGACGACGGCGGCCTCGACGTCGACGACGGGCCGGTGATCACCGACGAGGAGTACGACAAGGCCGATCTGCTCCGCCACGAGCGGGAGATGCTCGGCCTCTACGTCTCGGATCACCCGCTGTTCGGCACCGAACGCGTCCTCGAGCGGGTCACCGACGCGACCTGCCTGAGCCTGCGCGAGAAGGACGACGGCGCGTCGATCACCGTCGGCGGCGTCCTCACCGGCCTGCAGAAGAAGTTCACCAAGAAGGGTGACACCTACCTCGTCGCCACCCTCGAGGACCTGTCCGGCAACGTCGAGGTCACCTTCTGGCCCCAGACCTACCGCGCTGCCCACGAGGTGCTCGTCGAGGACTCGGTCCTGATCATCACCGGCAAGGTCGAGAAGCGCGACGAGGCGGTCAAGGTCCTCGCGAACCGTGTCTCCGCCCCCGACCTGTCCGAAGCGCTCGGCTCACCGATCGTCGTCACCTTCGCCGCCGAGCAGTGCACCGCGGACGCCATCCGCCGGCTCAAGGGTGTCCTGGCCGAGCACACGGGCGTCGTCCCGGTCCACCTGCGGCTGCGTGACCCGGACGGTTCCGTCCGGCTGTTCAAGCTCGGCGACGACCTCCGTGTCGAACGTCGCCCCGGCCTGTTCGGTCAGATCAAGGAGAACTTCGGTCCGGACGCCATCGACGACGAGGTGGGGGGCCGCACCTTCGGCGAGGACCGCGACGAACCGGCCTGGAAGCGCAAGCGCGAACCCGCGATGACCTGAGCCCGTGGGGGGCGTTCGTGACGGAACCTGGGCCGCAGCCCAGGGAGTTGCGTGGGGGTCGGTGCACGCGGCCGTGGATGTGCAACGACCTGGGCCGCAGCCCAGGGAGTTGCGTGGGGTCGGTGGTTGGTTCGCCCGAGCTGCTCGTAGGCTCGTCACCCCGCACCGAGGAGCTCCCGTGGTCGTCCGGTCCGTCCTGCTCTACCTCGCCGCTGGTCTGGCCGAGCTCGGGGGAGCGTGGCTGGTCTGGCAGGGGGTGCGGGAGCGCGGTTCGATCGGGCTCGCGCTGCTCGGGGGTCTCGTGCTGTTCGGGTACGGCGCGCTCATCGCGCTGCAGCCGGCCGCGGACTTCGGTCGGATCATGGCGGCCTACGGCGGGCTGTTCATCGTCGCCGCTCTGGTGTGGGGTCGGGTGGTGGACGGGTTCCAGCCGGACCGGTTCGACCTGCTCGGCGCCGCCATCTGTCTGGTCGGCGGTGCCGTGATCATCTACGCCCCGCGCGCTGCGGGAGCCTGACGCTTCGACCGATCGACCGCGGCGCTCAGCGGCGGTGGTGCGCCGTCACCCACGTCGCGTCGAGGACCTCGCCGAACTCCAGGCCGACCTCGGCGAGCACCACGTCGAGCGCGTCATCGTCGAGCAGTTCGGCCTCGAAGGTCTGCGCCCAGGAAGCCGCCGTGAACGCCATCGTTGAGGTCGCCCGGATCTGGCTCCCGCGACGCTCGTGGACCTCGAGGGTGATCGTCAGTGGTCCACGGTCCGTGGCCACCACCTGGCGGCGTGTACCCACCTCGTAGACGCCGGGGGCCGGATCGTGCCGTTGCAGGTACGCGGTCCCGCCCGCATCGAGGTGGGACACGATCGCGGCGAGGAACGCCCGGCGCAGGTGGCGGTCCGCGACGTTCACGAGCCGGCTGGCGAGCACGACCGCGCCGAACCGTCGGCTGAGGTCCAGCGAACGGAGGTCGGCCTCCACGGCGGTCACCTCGTCCGACAGGTGCGCGAGCATCGCCAGCGACTCGTCCACCCCCCAGACATCCCGCCCGGGTCGTGCGAGGACGTTCACGAGCCGGCCGACCCCACACCCGAGGTCCAGCACGGACGCCTGCGGATCGAGGTGGTCGAGCACGGCGGTGAACGCCGGCTCGGCGGGGAGCGTGAGGTAGACGGCCACGGGGGAGCCGTCCGGTGCGACCTCCTGGTCGTGCACAGCGGTCCCGTCGCTCGTGGAGCGCGAGCCTGTCACACGCCTCGGAGCGGTGGAGCGGACGGTCGCAGCGGTACGCTCGGGGCCCGAACGCGGCACGTCGACGGTTCCGTACGGGATGCCGTCCGCACACGCTCGCCGCCCTCCACCGACCGCCGGGGGACCACCCGTGGCCCGTCTGACCGTCCTCGACCTGCGAGGCGACCGCTCCGACCCGCGCGACCGCATCCCGCGGCCGCGGGACCAGGTCGCGGCCGCGACCGATGTGGTCCGGGACATCCTCGCTGCCGTTCGGGAACGCGGTGACGACGAGGTGCGCGCCCTCACCTCCCGCTTCGACCGGGTCGAGCTCGACGACCTCCGGGTCCCGCAGGCGGCGCTCGATGCGGCGCTCGAGGACCTCGACCCGGACCTGCGCGCCGCGATCGACCGCGCGGTGGACCAGGTGCGGTGGTTCCACGAGAAGGCGGCTCCCACCGACTGGGAGGAGACCCGCGACGGGGTGCGGATGGGGCAGTGGCACCGTCCCATCCAGCGCGTCGGTGTGTACATCCCGGGGGGCAAGGCCGCCTACCCGTCGACGGTGATCATGACGGTCGTCCCCGCGCAGGTCGCGGGGGTCGGCGAGGTGGTGCTGTGCGTGCCGCCGACGGGTGACGGCGGCGTGCCGGACCGGACCGTGCTGGCCACGGCCTCGCTGCTCGGCGTCGGCCACGTGTTCTCGATCGGCGGCGCGCAGGCCATCGCCGCCATGGCCTACGGCACCGACAGCGTCCCGGCGTGCGACAAGATCGTCGGTCCCGGCAACGTCTACGTGGCGCTCGCCAAGGCGCAGGTCCAAGCCGAAGGCGTCTGCGGGATCGACTCGATCGCCGGTCCGACCGAGATCGCCATCGTCGCCGACCGCACCGCGGATCCGAGGGTCGTCGCTGCCGACCTGGTCTCGCAGGCCGAGCACGACGAGCTCGCCAGCGCGATCCTCATCACGGCCGACGAGGACCTCGTCGCTCCCGTCGAGGCCGCGCTCGAGGACGAGGTGGCGGCCACCAAGCACCGCCAGCGCATCGAGGCGTCGTTGGCCGGGCAGGGCACCGTCGTGCTCGTCGACGACATCGACCACGCGGTGCAGGTCGCCGAGGCGTACGCGGCCGAGCACCTCGAGGTGCAGACCGTCGATGCCGCGGCCGTCGCCGAACGCATCCGGTACGCCGGGACGACCTTCATCGGCCACGACACGCCGGTCAGCCTCGGTGACTACGCCGCGGGCCCGAACCACACCCTGCCGGTGCTCGGCACCGCGCGGTTCACCGGTGGGCTCACGACCGCCAGCTACCTCGTGCCGGTCAACTACGTCGAGGTGACCCGGGACGCGCTCGCGGACCTCGCGCCATCGGTCCGCCAGCTCGCCGCCGCCGAGGATCTGCCGGCGCACGCACGCGCGGTCGATGTGCGTCTCGAGGGCGACGCGTGAGCGACGCATCTCCAGAGCGGGTGCCGCTGCGGGCCGATCTCGCCGACGTGACGCCCTACGGCGCGCCGCAGCTCGACGTACCCGTCCGCCTCAACACCAACGAGACCGCGGACCCACCACCGCCGGGCTACCTCGCTGAGGTGGGCCACCGCATCCAGGACCTCGAGCTCAACCGGTACCCGGACCGGCCCCACACGGCGCTGCGCGAGGCGCTCGGCGCGCCGTTCGGGCTCGGGTCCGACCAGGTGTGGGCGGCCAACGGGTCCAACGAGGTGCTGCTGCAGCTGCTCCAGGCGTACGGCGGCCCCGACCGTCGGCTGGTCACCTTCCGCCCCCCGTACTCGATGTACCCCGAGCTGGCGCGCACGACCCTCACCCCCGTCACCGAGGTCGACCTCGACGCCGACTTCTCCCTCACGGTGGACGTCGCAGCCGACGCCGTCGCCACGCACGACCCGGACGTGGTGTTCGTCGCGTCACCGAACAACCCGGTCGGCACGCTGGTCGGGCACGACGCGATCCGTGCCCTGCACGACCGCTCGCGCGCGCTGATCGTCGTCGACGAGGCGTACGTCGAGTTCGCTCCGGATGGCGCGTCGGCGATCGGCCTGCTCGAGGAGCTGCCGCGGCTGGTCGTGTCGCGCACGTTCTCCAAGGCCTACCGCCTGGCGGGTCTGCGACTCGGCTACCTCCTCGCGCGGTCCTGGGTCGTCGACGACGTGCAGACCGTCCGGCTCCCGTACCACCTCGACGCGATCAAACAGGTGGCTGCGCTGGTCGCGCTCGAACAGACCCCGGCGTTCCTCGAGCACCGCGAACGCACGGCTGCCGAACGCGACCGCGTCCACGCGACGCTCGCGGCGCGAGCCGACGTCGAGGTGTGGCCGTCCGCCGCGAACTTCCTGCTGTTCCGCACCGACGTCCGCGACCTGTTCGACCGGCTGCTCGAGCGCGGCGTTCTCGTCCGCGACTTCTCGCGTCAGCCGCGGCTGACGGGTTGCCTCCGGGCCACGGTCGGGACCCCGGCCGAGAACGACGCGTTCCTGACCGCTCTGACCGAGATCCTCGACGACGTTGCGGATCCCACGGCGATCCCCTCAACGTCCCCCACCACCGCACCCACCGGAGCAACCCGATGAGCCGCACCGGCAGCGTCGTCCGTGACACCAAGGAGACCGCGATCCGCGTCGAGGTCGACCTCGACGGCAGCGGGAAGGTCGACGTGTCGACCGGTGTCCCGTTCTTCGACCACATGCTCGACCAGCTCGGGCGGCACGGCCGCCTCGACCTGACCGTGCACGCCGACGGCGACCTGCAGATCGACGAGCACCACACCGTCGAGGACGTCGGCATCGCGCTCGGCCAGGCGCTCGCCGAGGCGTGGGGCGACCGCGCTGGCGTCGAGCGGTTCGGCGACGCTCAGGTCCCCATCGATGAGGCGCTCACCCGGGTGGCGATCGACCTGTCGGGCCGCCCGTACCTGGTGTGGGACGTCGACGCACCCGTGGAGCTGATCGGCACGTTCGAGACCAGCCTCCTCAAGCACTTCTGGGAGTCGGTGGTCGCCAACGCTCGCATCACCCTCCACGTGCACAACGTCTCCGGTGACAACACCCACCACGTGTTCGAGTCGGTGTTCAAGGCGTGTGCCGTCGCGCTGCGTCGTGCCGTCGCGACCACCGGTGGTGGCGGCGTGCCGTCCACCAAGGGCGTCCTGCAGTGAGCTCCGATGCGGCGCGCCGGCACCGCATCGCCGGCGGCGCGGAGCGAAGCGAGCA
>NZ_JBBEBZ010000088.1:0-9934 GCF_040882075.1 Nitriliruptor sp. | reverse complement strand
CGCACGGCGCTCTCGGATCGCCGGCGGCGCGGAGCGAAGCGAGCACGCACGGCGCTCTCGGATCGCCGGCGGCGCGGAGCGAAGCGAGCACGCACGGCGCCCTCGGATCGCGGTGTTGGACTACGACGCCGGCAACGTCCGCTCCGCCAAGCGGGCCTTCGACGTCGCGGGCGGCGACACGTTCATCACCCGTGACCCGGAGGAGGCGTCCGGAGCGGACGCGTTGGTCGTCCCCGGCGTCGGGCACTTCGCGTCCTGTGCCGCGGCGTTGCGCGGGTCGGGGCTGACCGCTCTGCTCGAGACCTGGATCGCCGACCAGCGCCCGTTGTTCGGCATCTGCGTCGGGATGCAGCTGCTCTACGAGCGCTCGCACGAGGGCGACGAGCCGGGCCTCGGGCTGCTGCCCGGGCACGTCGAACGGTTCCCCTCGACGGCCGTCGTCCCCCACCTCGGCTGGGACCTGATCCACGCCGCCGAGGGTTCCGAGGACGACCCGCTGCTCGTCGGCGTGGCGGGGGAGCGGTGCTACTTCGTCCACGGCTACTACGCCGTGCCGGTCGACGCGTGGCACGTGGTCGCCCGCACCGCCTACGGCGGGGTCGACTTCCCCTGCATCGTCCGCGAGGGCAGCGTCGTCGGCACCCAGTTCCACCCCGAGAAGAGCGGCGAGGTCGGACGGCGCCTGCTCGCCAACTGGGTGACGGCCCTCCCGAGCTGACCCTCGCCCGCTGCTGGACGGGGCGGTCTCAGGCGAGCCAGCGCCGCAGGTGGTCCGCGACCGCCGGGTCGCGCATCATCCGGAAGTGGCCCGCGGCGACCTCGAGCTTCTCGACCTGCCCGCCGGCGAGGACGCGTCGGCCGTCGTCGCCGAGCGCGGACGATGCGGTGACCAGCGAGTCGCCGATGACCTTCGCCACGGGGTGGTGAGGCGACCGCGTGAGACGTCCGGCGATCTGGTGGTGGGTGGCCTGGTCGGGGAGCGGGATGATCGTGTCCGGCTCGGGGATGTACCCGTCGAGCCCGCCGATGCCGTCCTCGTGGACCACGCCCTCGCCCCAGCACTCGTCGCTCAGCGCGCCGTAGCGCAGGTCCTTGATGCCGCGTGCCCGTGTGTCGATCACCTGCGCGATGACCTCGCCCTCGGGGATCCGGCGCAGGAGCCGGGTGCCGGCGTTGGCGGCGCGCTCGAGCCACGAACCGAGGTGCGGGGTGCCGATCGACACGGTGTGACGGACCAGGTCCGGCCAGCGCCGGTCGCCGGCTGCGGTCGCGCATCGGGCTCCCGACCGGATGATCAACCCTCCCATCGAGTGGCCGATGAGGGTCAGCTCGGTGACGGGGACGGGCCACGCGTCGACGAGATCCTCGAGGAGGGCGTCGAGCTCGGCGCCGTTCGTGCCGATCGCCCTCCCCGATCCGTACCGCAGGCGGACCGGGGTCCACCCGAGCTCGGCGACGACGTCGGGGAGCACCACACCCTCGTCGTTGTCCCAGCAGCAGTCGCTCTCGGTCAGGCCGTGCAGGAACACCGCCACCCGCGAGGAGGGGTCGGGGAACCCCTCGGCCAGCGTCTCGGGGGTGGCCGGCCGCGTGCGACCGTCGACGCGGATGGAGACGGGCAGATCGAGCGAGGGGTGGTCGCTGGCGAAGCGGTCGCCGATGACGCCGTGCAGGATCGAGGCGGCGCGGCTGTGGCCGGGAGAGGTGTCGAACCAGCGCACCTCGCGGTCGCTCGTGACGACGCCCGCGACGGTGACACCGGCGGCGGTCAGTCCGCGGAGGCCGAGACGCACGCTGCCGTAGACCACGGAGCTGACGGCGTCGTGCGCGACGCGGACCGGCAGCGAACCGGGCACGTAGCGGAACACCCGGCTGGCGATGGCACGGTGCAGACCCTGCGTCACGGCCACCACGGTCGCTTCGGCGTGGTGGCCGGCGAGCGCGGTGAGGTCGCGCACGTCGTTGTGGAGGGTGTGCGAGGTCGCTGCGGCCACCCATGTCCCGATCGGTTCGAAGGCGACGAACGCTACCGGCTGATGCGCTCGGGACGGCCCCATCTGCCGCCCCGAGCCGCAGGGGTCGGTGACCTGTGACGTACCCTTCCCGCCGCCCGTCCGTCCCACGCCACACCTCCCGCCACCTGCCGAGGAACCGCTGTGCTCACCCTCTACCCGGCTGTCGACATCAAGGATGGCCGCGCCGTCCGGCTGACCCAGGGACGCGCCGACGAGGAGACCGTCTACGACGCGGACCCCGTCGCCGCAGCGCAGCGCTTCGCGGACGCCGGGACCTCGTGGCTGCACGTGGTGGACCTCGACGCGGCCTTCACCGGTGAGCCTCGGAACCGGCACCTGATCGCGGCCATCGTCGAGGCGACCGGTTGCCGGGTCCAGGCGTCCGGTGGCGTCCGTACCCTCGAGGATGTGGAAGCGTCGCTCGGGTACGGCGCCGAGCGGGTCGTCATCGGGACCATGGCGCTCTCCGACCCCGGGTTCGTCGCCGATGTGCTCGACCGCGTCGGCCCCCGCATCGCGGTCGGTCTCGACGCTCGCGGCACGGTCCTGCAGGCACGCGGGTGGACCGAGGAGGCGGGTGACCTGTTCGCGGCGCTCGAACGCTTCACCGAGATGGGCGTCCCGCGCTTCGTCTACACCGACGTGGCCAAGGACGGGATGCTCCAGGGGCCCAACGTCGACATGTTGCGCCGCGTGGTCGATGCCACGGACGCCGCCGTGACGGCATCCGGAGGGGTGAGCAGCCTCGACGATCTGCGGACGCTCGCTGGATGCCACGAACGCGTCGACGCCGCCATCGTCGGCAAGGCGCTCTACAGCGAGGCGTTCACGCTCGAAAAGGCCCTCGCGGCCGTCGCCCTGGTCGCAGGTGACGACGCGTGAGCGGACCGACCGTCCCCGACGCGGTCCGCCCCGACGGTCTGGCGGCCCGGGTGATCCCCTGCCTCGACGTCACCGGCGGTCGGGTCGTCAAGGGCGTCAACTTCGTCGACCTCCGCGACGCGGGTGACCCGGTCGAGCTGGCGGCGTTCTACGACGCCGAGGGTGCCGACGAGCTCTGCTTCCTCGACATCACCGCCTCCTCCGACGATCGCGCCATCATGCGCGACGTGGTCGAGCGGGTCGCTGATCAGGTCGGCATCCCGTTCACGGTCGGCGGGGGCATGCGATCGGTCGACGACGCGCGCGCGATGCTGCACGCCGGTGCTGACAAGATCTCGTTCAACACCGCCGCCGTCGACCGGCCCGAGCTGCTGAGGGAGGTGGCCGATGCGGTCGGCTCGCAGTCGGTGGTCGCGGCCGTCGATGCTCGCCGTCAGGTCCCGGACGATCCGGATGCCGGGTGGGAGGTGTTCGTCCACGGAGGCCGGACGGCGACCGGCCTGGACGTGGTCGCGTGGTGTCGCGAGGTGGTGGAGCGGGGTGCGGGCGAGATCCTGCTGACGTCGATGGACCGGGACGGGACCAAGGTCGGTTTCGATCTCGATCTGCTGCGTGCGGTGACGGGTGCCGTCCGGGTCCCGGTGATCGCGTCCGGGGGGGCCGGGTCGGCCGACCACCTCGCTGACGGTGTGCTCGAGGGCCGCTCGTCGGCGGTGCTCGCGGCGTCGATCTTCCACTTCGGTGAGCTGCGCATCTGCGACGTGAAACGTCGGATGGGGGAGCGCGGCGTCATCGTGCGCGAGGTGCTGACGACGACCTGAACGGCGCTGTCAGACCGTCCCGGTGTCCGGTGCGAAGAGCGCCAGCACGGCGGCTCGAACGTCGGCAGCTGAACGTGTGGGCACCTGGTCGGTGCCACAGTGCAGACACCGGGTGCTGGGGAGGTCGAACCGCACGGTGGTCACCGGCAGCCCCGGTACGTCGGCGACCGGCACCGGCCGCTCGGTGCGCCGCACGGGCATGGTCAGCTCCTGCGAGCAGGTCGTGCAGCGGTCACCCCGGCCGAGCCGACGACGGTCGGCCACCGGGAGCCGCGTCAGGACCTCGTCGGCCACCTCGGCGCCGACGTCCGGTGACCGGTGGTGTCCGGTCGGGCAGTCGACGACCCAGCCCACCTCGAGCAGCGCGGCGACGGTGCCGGAGGTCGCCTCACGGGCCGCACCCGCCACCACGGGACCCACCTGCCCGCAGCTCGCGCAGCGTCGCCCGGTGCCGGTGGTCACGGGCCGAGGAAGCGGTCCCGGAGCTCGCGCTCGAGGCGCTCCTGGCACACCGCCTCGCTGCCGGTCTCCTCGATGCAGGCCTCGAGTTCACCCGCGAACCCGAACCCGAAGGCGATCAGCGCGATGACGATGAGGACGCCGAGCAGCGTGCTGATCGCGCCGGTGACGATCCCGCCGATGGCCAGGCCGCGCCCCGATGCCTCGCCGCGCGAGGTGCGGCGGACCGCGATGATGCCGGTCACGATGGCGGCGATCCCGAGCAGCGCACCGAGCCCGAAGACGATCAGCAGGGGCAACGACAGGATCCCGAGCACCAACGAGCTGGTCGCCACGCCGGACGAGGTGCTGGTCGCTGCGCCGGCCCACGTGGGCGAGCCGGGTGCCGGACCGGTCGACGGTGGGTGCCCGCCCCAGACGGGGCCGTCGGCGCTCGGTGATGACCCCCACGCGGGATCGTGGTCTCCGCCTGCCTCGCGCGGCTCCACGTCGCCCGGTCCGCCACCCGACGGCTCGGTACCGGCCGATGCCTGCGTATCGCGGTCCTCCGAGGTCGCCGGGACACCGGGAGCGGGAGGCAGCGGGTCGGTACCGGCCACGCCGCCGTCGGCGACGTGATCGGTCCAGCGCTGACCGTCCCAGTAGCGGTGCTCGTGGTTGCCCGACGGGTCGGGGTGCCAGGCGGCGGGGCTGCTCACGGTTCCCTCGGCGATCTCGGGCTGCGACGTCGTGACGGACGGTAGACCACCCCTCGGTAGGCTCGCTCGCCCGCGGCCACCCGACGCCGTGTCCCCCGTGAGAGAGCCCTCCGTGCCCGACCTCTCCGCCGTCGCGTTCGACGATGGTGGTCTCGTACCCGCGGTCGTCCAGCAGCACGACACCGGCGAGGTGCTGATGGTGGCGTGGATGGACCGTACGAGCCTCGAACGCACCCTCGATAGCGGTGAGACCGTCTTCTGGTCGCGGTCACGGCAGGAGCTGTGGCACAAGGGGGCGACCTCGGGTGACACCCAGCGGGTCGTCGAGGTCCGGATCGATTGCGACGGGGACACGCTGCTCGTCCTCGTCGACCAACACGGTCGCGGCGCCTGCCACACGGGGGAGCGTTCGTGCTTCGGTCGCGTGCTCGTTGAACCCGTGGACGCGGCGTCCGCCCCACCGGCACCGCCGCTCTGGACGTCCGATACCACCGAGGAGCTCCGGCCGTGAGCCAGTCCGACCGTGCCCCGACCCGTGAGGAGTTCGTCGCGCTCGCGGCCGACCACGGCGTCGTCCCGGTCTGGCGGGAGGTCCTCGCCGACCTCGAGACACCGCTGTCGGTCCACGCCAAGCTCGGACGTGACGGGCGGTCGTTCCTGCTGGAATCGGCCGAGCACGGGGAACGGTGGGGGCGGTACTCGTTCGTCGGCTTCGATCCGTTCCTCACACTGATCGGCCGCGACGGCGACACCGTCTGGGAGGGCCAGCCTCCGACCGGTTGTGACGAGGCGACGGGGCCGCTCGACGCGCTGGCACGCGCGACCGCGGCCTACCGCGCGCCGCAGCTGGTCGACCTGCCGCTGCACGGCGGTGCCGTCGGGTACATCGGGTACGACGCCGTCCGCGAGGTCGAGGACATCCCCGCCACGGGCGAGGACGACCTCCAGCTGCCCGACGTGATCATGCTGTTCCCGCGCCACGTCGTCGCGCTCGACCACGGCCGCCAGGTCCTCACCGTCGTCACCAACGTGACCGTCGACGACCTCGGCGCCGGCGACGACGACGAACTCGGTCGCCGCTACGACGATGCCGTGGCCGCGACCGACGCCGTCGTCGAACGGCTCGCCACCGCTGCTCCGCCGCTGCCACCGGTTGCCCCGCCCGTCAAGGCCGCACCGCCGCGGGTGCCGTCGAACCTCGCCCCTGGCGAGTACGAGCAGCTCGTCGAGGTCGTCAAGGAACACATCCGCGCCGGTGACACCTTCCAGACCGTCATCAGCCAGCGGTTCAGCGTGGACACGTCCGCGTCCGCCTTCGACCTCTACCGCGTGCTGCGCGTCATCAACCCGTCGCCGTACCTGTTCCTGCTCGACCTCGGCGAGGCACAGATCGTGGGCTCGTCCCCCGAGGCGCTCGTGCAGGTCCAGGGCGACCACGTCGAGACCTGGCCGATCGCGGGTACGCGTCCGCGCGGCGCGACACCCGCCGAGGACCGCGAACACGAGCGGTCGTTGATCGCGGACGCCAAGGAACGGGCCGAGCACGTCATGCTCGTGGACCTCGCGCGCAACGACCTCGGCCGCGTGTGCGAGACCGGTTCGGTCCGCGTGGGCGAACTGATGCACGTCGAGCGCTACAGCCACGTCATGCACCTGGCGAGCAGCGTGTCGGGCAAGCTCAGGGACGGGCTCGGACCCGTGGACGTGCTGCGTGCGGTGTTCCCCGCCGGGACCGTCTCCGGTGCCCCGAAGGTGCGGGCGATGGAGATCATCGACGACCTCGAACCGACCAGACGAGGCCCCTACGCCGGCGCCGTCGGGTACGTCGACTTCGCGGGCAACCTCGACACCTGCATCACCATCCGGACCGTCGTGTTGAAGGACGGGGTGGCGTACGTCCAGGCGGGAGCCGGGATCGTCGCCGACAGCCAGCCCCGGGCCGAGGAGCAGGAGACCCGGGACAAGGCCGGCGCGGTCCTCGCTGCCGTGCAGGCCGCTGAGCGCATCACCGCGCCGCAGGGTGACGGTTCGTGACCACCTACCTCGACGATCTGCTCGCTGGCGCGCGCCGTCGCGTCGCGGACGCGCGTGCTGTCGAACCGCTCGAAGCGCTCCGGGAGCGTGCGGACCAGGTGGCCACGCCACCGTCGTTCCGTGACGCGCTCGCGCAGCCCGGGGTCCAGGTCATCGCCGAGGTCAAGCGCGTGTCCCCGTCCAAGGGCGACCTCGCCCCCGACCTCGTGGCGCCCGTGCAGGCACGGGCGTACGCGGACGGTGGAGCGGCGGCGGTGTCGGTGCTGACCGAGCCCGACCGGTTCAAGGGAAGCCTGGCCGACCTGGCCGACGTCGCCGCGCTCGGTATCCCGGCGCTCCGCAAGGACTTCGTCGTCGACCCGTACCAGATCTGGGAGGCGCGGGTCGCCGGTGCCAGCGCCGTGCTGCTCATCGTCGCGGCGCTCGACGAACCGCTGCTGGCATCGCTGCTCGATGAGGCGGCGCAGGCGGGGCTCGACGTGCTGACCGAGATCCACGACGCGGCCGAGGTCGCGACGGCGACCCGGGTCGGTGCCGGCATCGTCGGCGTGAACGCTCGGGACCTGCGCAGCTTCGAGCTCGACCGCGACGGGTTCGGGCGGCTGCGTCCCCAGCTGGCCGACGGCGTGCTGGCGGTCAGCGAATCCGGCGTCCGCGACGCCGATGACGTGCGCCGCGCCGCCCGTGAGGGGGCCGACGCCGTTCTCGTCGGTGAGACGCTCGTGCGCGCCGACGACCCCACCGCTGCGGTGGCCGAACTGGTCGCTGCCGGCTCGGAACATGCCGCCACGCCGCGATCGGAGCGCACGTGACCGCCACGGATGCCACCTCCCGCGACGGCTACTTCGGCCGGTTCGGGGGCCAGTTCGTGCCCGAGGCGCTGTCGGGCGCGCTCGCCCAGCTGGTCGACGCGTGGGCCGACGCACAGACCGACCCGAGTTTCGGCGCCGAGCTCGACCGGCTGCGTCGCCAGTACGGCGGCCGCCCGACCCCGCTCTACCCCGCGGCGCGACTGTCGGAGGAGGCGGGGGTCGAGGTCTGGCTCAAGCGTGAGGACCTCGCGCACACCGGATCGCACAAGCTCAACAACGTCGTAGGTCAGGCCCTCCTGACGCAGCGCATGGGCAAGCCGCGCGTCATCGCCGAGACCGGTGCCGGGCAGCACGGGGTCGCGACCGCCACCGCCTCGGCGCTGTTCGGGCTGTCCTGCACGGTCTACATGGGTGCGGAAGACGTTCGCCGGCAGCGGCTGAACGTCGTGCGGATGCAGTTGCTCGGCACCGAGGTCGTGCCGGTCGAGTCCGGGACCCGCACGCTCAAGGACGCCATCAACGAGGCGATGCGGGACTGGGTGACCAACGTCGACGACACCCACTACCTGATCGGGTCGGCGATGGGTCCGCACCCGTTCCCGACGATCGTGCGCGAGCTGCAGAAGGTCATCTCCGTCGAATCCACCGAGCAGTTCGCCGAGGCGGCGGGAGGCGTGCCGGACGCGATCATCGCCTGCGTCGGCGGTGGCTCGAACGCCATCGGTTCGTTCGCCGAGTGGATCCCCGTCGACGGGGTGAAGCTGATCGGCGTCGAGGCGGCGGGCGATGGGGTCGGCAGCGGACGCTCCGCGGCGACCATCACCGAGGGGCGCGAGGCGGTCCTGCACGGCTCTCGGTCGATCGTGCTGGTCGACGACGATGGCCAGGTCAAGCCGGCGCACTCGGTGTCCGCCGGGCTCGACTACCCGGGGGTCGGCCCCGAGCACGCGTGGCTCGCCGACACCGGTCGGGGGACCTACGTCAGCGCCACGGACGAGGACGCGCTCCACGGCTTCCGCCGCACCTGCGAGCTCGAGGGCATCATCCCCGCGCTCGAACCGGCCCACGCGGTCGGTTGGTTGCTGCGTCACGGGCGCGACGTCCTCGGTGCCGACGCCCGGGTCATCCTCACGATGTCGGGTCGGGGCGACAAGGACGTCGACGAGGTGGTGGAGGTCGCCGGCTGGGACGTCGGTGTGGCGCGCGCGTTCGGTGAAGCTGCAGCGGGGGACAGCGGCGGCGACCGTGACCCGGGGGGCGTCGCAGGCAGCGAAGTGGCACCTCCCGGACGAGGTCACGAGGTGGACGCGTGACGGGCACGACCGAGACCACGGGGCACCGGGCCATCGCGGACGCGTTCGCCCGCGCTCGCGCCGAGGACCGTGCCGCGTTGGTCGTCTACCTCACCGCGGGTTTCCCCGACCCGACCACCTCCCGGGCGTGCTTCGAGGCGGCGGTCGAGGCGGGTGCGGACGTGCTCGAGGTCGGACTGCCGTTCAGCGACCCGATGATGGACGGGCCGGTCATCCAGGCCGCGAACCAGGTCGTCCTCGACGCCGGCTTCACCCTGACCGATCAGCTCGGGCTCGTCGGTGAGCTCGATCACCTCGAGGTCCCCAAGCTCGCGATGACCTACGTGACGATCGCGGACACGCGCGGCTACGACCGGTTCGCGCGGGAGTGCGCCGATGTCGGGCTGTCCGGCGTGATCCTGCCCGACCTGCCGGCGCCCGAGGCGGGCCCGTGGCTCGAGGCTGCGTCGAACGCCGGGCTCGCCACGGTGTTCCTCGCCGCCTCGGTCTCCAGCGACGACCGACTCGACGCACTCGCGGCGGTGTCGTCTGGGTGGGTGTACGCGACCGGGCTGATGGGGGTGACCGGGGTCAAGGGCGTCGCGCACGATCTCACCCGGCGACTGGTCGAGCGCGTCCGTGCGCGCACCGACCTGCCGGTGGCCGTCGGTATCGGGGTCAAGGACGCGGCGTCCGCGGCCGAAGTGGCCTCGTACGCCGATGGGGTGATCGTCGGCTCAGCCATCCTGCGAGCCGCAGGTGGGGACGACCCGTCGGGTGCTCCCGGGCGGGTCGCCGACCTCGTACGCGAGCTGCGCGCCGGCGCCTCGCGCCAGGCCTGAGCCCCGGCACGCACGACGCCCCACCGGCGGACCGGTGGGGCGTCGTGAGATGCGGCGTCGTGTGACGGTCAGCCGCCGA
>NZ_JBBEBZ010000087.1:0-28390 GCF_040882075.1 Nitriliruptor sp. | reverse complement strand
AGTACATCCGCGTGTTCACCTACAAGAACAAGTCGCGGCAGCACAAGCGGCGCGGGCACCGCCAGCCGCAGACGACCATCCGGATCGACACGATCTGACGACCCCAGCCGCCCCCGACGGGGTGCGGCGAGAGCGCATCCGGACCGCCGCGGCGGGACGGACGAGGAGGAACTTCACATGGCGCACAAGAAGGGCGGCGGCTCGTCCAACAACGGTCGCGACTCCAACGCACAGCGCCTCGGCGTGAAGAAGTACGGCGGCGAGACCATCCGCGCCGGCGGCATCATCATGCGCCAGCGGGGCACCAAGATCCACCCCGGCGAGAACGTCGGCCGTGGCGGTGACGACACCCTCTTCGCCCTCGTCGACGGCTCGGTGCGCTTCCGCAAGAGCGGCAAGCGGACCACCGCCAACGTCGACCCGGTCGACGCCTGACTCCACCCCGCGTTCGGGGTGGCGGTCACCCTGGGCGTCGCACACAGCGGTAGGGCGGCCTCCGGGCCGCCCTCCGTCGTTCCCGCCCCCGCGAGCACCGACCGCACCGAGGATCCCCGTGGAGACCCCGAGCTTCGTCGACGAGTGCACCGTGCACGTGCGCGGGGGGCTCGGCGGCAACGGGTCGGTCTCGTTCCGCCGGGAATCCCACGTGCCCCGTGGTGGTCCTGACGGTGGTGACGGCGGCCGCGGTGGTGACGTCGTCTTCGTCGCCGAGGAACGGGTCGCCTCGCTGCTCGATCTGCACCGCAGCCCGCACATCCGCGGCGGCGACGGTGCCCACGGCGCCGGTATGGGCAAGGACGGGGCCTGGGGCGCGGACAGGGTCGTGGCCGTCCCCGTGGGCACCGTCGTGCGCGACCGCGACTCGGGTGCGGTCCTCGCCGATCTGGTCCACCCCGGCGACCGGTACCTGGCTGCCCCCGGCGGTCGCGGCGGTCGCGGCAACATCGCCTTCGCGACCCGCCACCGCCGCCTGCCACGCTTCGCCGAGCGGGGCGAGAAGACCCGCGACCGTTCGCTCCGGCTCGAACTCAAGCTCATCGCCGACGTCGGACTGGTCGGCTTCCCCTCCGCTGGCAAGTCGTCGCTGGTCGGCCGGCTCTCCGCTGCCACACCGCGCGTCGAAGCGTGGCCGTTCACGACCCTCACCCCCCACCTCGGCCTGATGCGCGGTGGCGAGGCGGCTGACGGCTCCCCGATCGACGTGGTCCTGGCCGACGTCCCGGGGCTCATCGAGGGCGCCGCGGAGGGCAAGGGCCTCGGCATCCGCTTCCTGCGCCACATCGAGCGCTGCCTGGTCCTCCTGCACGTGCTCGACGCGTCCCCGTTCGAGCCGGATCGCGACCCCGTCCGCGACCTGGCCATCCTCCGTGCCGAGCTCGCCAAGCACGATCCGTCGCTGCTCGAGCGGCCGCAGCTGATCGTCCTCAACAAGATGGACCTGCCCGACGGTCAGGCGATGGCCGACCTCGTCCGCGACCAGCTCGCCGAGAGCCTGCCCAGCTCCGAGCCCGTCGAGGAGTGGGAGGAGCCGCAGGACCGGTACGTCGATGTCCTCGAGGTGTCGGCCATCACCGGGGCCGGGCTCGACGCGCTCCGCTACCGGCTCGGCGAGCTCGTGGCCGCCGAGCGTGCCCGCGTCGGCCTGCGGACCGTCGCCCCCGACGAACGCGACGAGGTGGTCCTGCGACCGCTGCGCCGCGACGAGCGCGATTTCTCGGTCGGTCGCGACGACACCGGCGCGTACGTGGTGCGCGGCGAGCGGGTCGAGCGCTGGGTCCAGATGCTGCCGCTGACCGAGCGCGACGCCGTCCGCTACCTGCAGGGACGGCTCCGGCGTGCCGGCGTCGAGGCCGCCCTCATCAAGGCCGGCGCCCGCGACGGCGACGATGTCGTCATCGGTGAGCTGGTCTTCGACTTCGAGGCCGACATCGACGACCTGCCGCCCGAGGAGCGCGAGGCGATCCTCGCCGGGGAGGCTGACGAGTTCGACAGCGAGCTCGTCGAGGCTGTGCCCGAGGGCGAGGAGGCACCGTCGTGAGCGCCCGGTTCCCCCGGCCCGAGCTGGCCGTGGTGAAGGTCGGCTCGTCGTCGCTGCGCGGCGCCGACGGTCGGCTCGACCGCGACCAGGTCGCGAACGTCGCTGAGCAGGTCGTCGCGGCCCGAGCGGCGGGGACGCGGGTGGTGCTGGTCTCGTCGGGGGCGGTCGCCGCCGGCATGGGGCTGCTCGGCCTCGAACGCCGGCCGGTCGACCTGCCGACGCTGCAAGCGTGCGCCGCGATCGGGCAGAGCGAGCTGATCCAGGCCTACCAGCGCGTCTTCGAACGTGCGGACCTCGCCGCCGGTCAGGTCCTGTTGACCCAGGACGTCTTCGTCCGCCGCACCCGGTACCTGCACGCCCGCACCTCGCTGCAGCGGCTGCTCGACCTCGGCGCCGTCCCGATCATCAACGAGAACGACGCGGTCGCCACCGACGAGCTGTCCTACGGCGACAACGACCACCTCGCTGCGCTCGTGGCGTCGATGCTCGAGGCGAACCTGCTCGTCCTGCTCTCCGACGTCGCCGGGCTGCACGCGGGTGACCCACGCCGTCACCCCGACGCGCCGGTCATCTCGCGCGTGGACGACGTCGATGCCCTCGACCGGTCCGTCATCGGCGGCACCGGCTCGTTCGTCGGCTCCGGGGGGATGCGCACCAAGGTGGAGTCGGCGCGCGTCGCGGTCCGCAGCGCGTGCGACGCGGTCGTCGCCGATGCGCGGCGACCCGGCGTGCTCGCTGACGTCCTCGCTGGCGATGAGGTCGGCACCTGGTTCGTCCGGTCGGACAAGCGCATCGAGGCGCGTCGGCTGTGGATCGGTTTCGCGCTGACGGTCCGCGGTCGGGTCCACGTCGACGCGGGTGCTGCCGACGCGTTGCGTCGACGAGGTACCTCGCTGCTGGCCGTCGGGGTGACCCGCGCGTCGGGGTCCTTCGCGGTCGGCGATGCGGTCGAGGTGATCGATCCCGACGGGGTCGTCGTCGCACGCGGGCTGTCGAACTACGACGTCGGCGACATCGCGCAGGTCGCTGGCAGATCGACCAAGGACGCCGCGGCAGAGCTGGGCCCGCACTTCGCCCGAGAGGTCATCCACCGCGACGACCTCGCCGTCCTCGGCTGACCCACCGGACGCTGAGCGGCGTGCAGCGCGCGGTGGGTCCGACCGGACGGCCCACCCCGCGGCTCGGACAAGGTGCGACGGATCGAGGCGCGCATCCCGATCGAGGTCTGCCCACCCGACGCGACCGCCGAGCTGCGGGAGCTGGCCAACGCCCCGATCCCGCTCCCACCTGCCGAAGCGCACTGATCCCCGGCTCGCTCACCGGCCCGGGGCCAGTGCAGCGGCCACCTCGGTGTCGCGGGAGATGGTCGATGTCACGCGACCCGCTCATCGGTGACGACCTGGCGCGACAGCGACGCTCTCACGTGACACCCCCTCGCCAGCCCGCCTGGTCGCAGGTGCCGATGCTGCCTTCGAGGGCGTCAGCGGTGCTGCTGCCGAGGGCGGAGCGGACGGAGGAGAAGCGGACGCCGGTCAGGTGGCGCAGGCGATGCAGCGGCGGGCGGTGGGGCGGGCCGCCAAGCGTTCGGCGCTGATGGGCACGCCGCACGCCTCGCAGCTGCCGTACGTGCTGTCGGCGACCCGACCGGCGATCTCGTCGAGCTCGGCGAGGTGGGCGTGGGCGGCGGCGAGCAGCGAGGTCACCTGGGCACGCTCGAAGCCGATGGTCGCGCCCTCGGGGTCGTGCTCGTCGTCGGGGGAGTCCTCGGTGGCCTCGAACAGGACGGCGAGGTCACGCTCGAGCGCGGCGATGCGCGCTCGAGCCCGATCCCGATCCGCAGCGACACGCGCCGCGAGTCCGTCCTGCGAACCGAAGGCGTCCTGCGGACCGAGCCCGTCCTGCGGACCGAGCCCGTCCTGCGAACCGAGCCCGTCCTGCGAACCGAGGTCGCGCTCTGAAGAGCTCACCGGCGGGTACCGACGACGCTGGTCGCGATCGCCTCGCTGGGCGCGACGGCCAGGCGCACGCCGTCGGCGTCGCAGCGGATGACGGTCGCGGACCCGGCCTCGACGAACCGCACCTCGACGCCGGACCCCGAACCGGAAGCGGAACCCGAGCCGGAACGGGTGGCGTCCGGTGCGGCCGCCGTGAACCACTCGGTCACCGAGTCGCACAACGGCGGATCGCCAGCATCACGGTCGGCCAGGCTGAGCCCGACGACGGGATCACCGCCGACGTCCCAGAGGCGGACCTCACCGCCGGCCCACGCGGCGGTGCTCGCGGCCGGATCGGCGAT
This sequence comes from Nitriliruptor sp., assembly GCF_040882075.1. Taxonomy (NCBI): domain Bacteria; kingdom Bacillati; phylum Actinomycetota; class Nitriliruptoria; order Nitriliruptorales; family Nitriliruptoraceae; genus Nitriliruptor; species Nitriliruptor sp. The sequence goes on along the minus strand of NZ_JBBEBZ010000087.1, from coordinate 24,056 downwards.
GGCGGCGTCGGTGTCGCCGCCGGGTGCCTCGAACAGCCACAGCAGCTCGGCGGCGCCGAAGGTGTCGTCGTGTCGGGCGGTCCCACCCGGGGGAGGTGTGAGGCCGGGGACGGCGACCGGACGGTCGGCCGCGCGGTCGGGGAAGAGCACGCCGGCCGAGGTGAGTGGCGGCTCCGCGTACGCCTCGTCGACCGCGTCCCACCCGCCCTCGAGCCAGCGGTCGCAGATCAGGTCGAGCCCGGCGGTGTAGGGGAAGATGAGCTCGCGCTGGAGGTGGTGGGGGAAGGCCTCGAGCTGGGCCTGCTGGCCGGCGAGATCCCCGGCACCGAGCATCCCGAGCTGGTCGGTCAGCGACAGGTGCTCGAGGGTCCAGAGGTTCATCAGCAGCGTGGCGTCACCCTCGACGACCGCCAGCTGGGCGAGCGCTGCGTCGGTGTCGACGTCCTCGAGGTCGGGCAGGCCGACGACCTGGTCCACGAGCGCGTGGCCGAGCTCGTGCGCGAGGGTGACCCGGTCGAGGGGGCGGATCTCTCCTTCCGGGGTCCGCACGACCAACCGTGCCTCCTCGGTGGCGTAGTAGCCGGCGACCTGCCCCTCGAGCAGCTCGCGTTGCATCGCGGCGAGGTCGCTGCCCTCGGGGATCGCTCGGAGCGCGACGAGCACGTCGGTATGGGCCGCCAGCTCGTGGGGGTCCACGTCCTCGTCGAGCAGCCGCTCGAGGTCGGCGAGCAGCTCATCGTCGTCGAGGAACGCCACGTCGACGTCACGGTCGAGGGTGCGCTCCCGGAGTTGCTCGACCTGGTCGGTGATCGTCTCGACGAGGAGGTCGGGATCGGAGGGCACCTCGTCGCCACCCCCGAACAGGTCCCCGAGCCCGCCGTCGAGCAGTCCGCCGATACCACCGCCGCCCTCGGGGGTGAGGCAGCGGACGCCCGGTACCTCGCCGGTGATCCCGGACAGCAACCCGTCCAGCAACCCGTCGAGGTCGCCGCCGCCACCGAGCAGGCCGTCGAGCGTGCCGCCGTCGAGCAGCCCGTCGAGGAGCCCACCGAGCGGGTCCGAGCTGTTCCCCTCGGCCTCCAACCGGTCGACCTGTCGTTCGAGCTCGGCGACCCGGGCAGCCAGATCGTCGGCGCGGGCGGCCTCGGTGGCGACGCGACGTGCCTGGACGACGGCGACGGTGGAGGTGACGAGCAACCCGACGACGAGGGCGCCGGCGAGGGCAGCGAGCAGCAGCGGGCGGAGGGTCATGACGGCAGGGTAGGTAGCCGCTCAGGTCACGTGCGTGCCGTCGTGCACCGCTGGCGGCGCCGATCCGGCGTGGGACCCGTCCGTCGTGACACCGCCCACGGATCCGGCGTCATCGGAGGGGGGAGGTTCGTGAGGGAGGTGCAGCTCGAACCGGGTGCCGTGGACGCCGGTGTCGAGCTCGACGTGGCCGCCGTGCGCGTCGATGACCGCCTGGACCACCGCGAGGCCGAGACCGGTGGAGCTCGGGGCGTCACCCGCCCGGACGAAGGGGGCGAAGACCTCGTCGCGGATGGAGGCCGGGATGCCCGGACCCTGGTCGCTCACGATGAGCACGACCTCGCCGGGAGCTTCGGCGGCGCGGACCTCGATGCGGGTGCCGTCGGGGGTGTGCACGGCGGCGTTGGCCACGAGGTTGAGCACCGCCTGGGCGAGCCGGTCGGGGTCGGCCGCCAGCACCACCGGCGGCGGCGGTTCGATGCGGATGTCCTCGATCCTGAGACCGGCGACCTTCAGCTCGAGGTCCTCGAAGAACGCGACGAGTTCGAGAGCGCGTGGGCGGACGAACCCCTCCATCTCGGAGCGGGCGATGGCCATCAGGTCCTCGACGAGCCGGCCCATCCGGTGGAGTTCGTCCTCCACGACCTCGATGGTCTCCCGGAGCGCCTCGGTGTCGTCCCGGTCGATGGTGTGCAGCATCTCGAGGTGGCCACGGGCGATCGTGATCGGGGTGCGCAGCTCGTGCGAGATCGACGCCATGAACTCGGTCTGGCCGCTGGATGCCCGCTCGAGCCGCTCGAGCATCGAGTTGAACTCGTGGGCGAGGATCCCCACCTCGTCGTCGGTCTCGGGGACCTCGACACGCGCGTTCAGCCGGCGCAGTTCGATGGCTCGAGCGGCCGTCGCGAGGGTCAGCAGCGGGGACAGGGAGCGCCACAGCGCCGTGGACAGCAGCAGCGCGCCGATGATCAGCGATACCGCTGCCGAGGCGGCGACCAGCCCAGCGGCCGTGAGCGCCTCGGCCCGGACGGGGGCCAGCGGCGCGACGATCTGGTAGCTGCCGACCGGCTCTCCGCCGAGCACGATCGGTGCGGCGGACGAGCGGATGTCGCCGGCATCGGAGGAGATCGTCTCACGTCGTCCGAGGGTGCCCTGCGGGAGCCGATCGTCGCGGAACAGCGGCTCGAGCTCGTCGGGTCCGTTCGACGAGGCCAGCGGCGCCCTGCCGTCGGTGCGGATGATGGTCCAGTACGACTCGGTGGCCGGGTTGAGCTGGAGGTAGCGACGAGCGGCGCGTTCGAGCGCGACGATGCCATCGACCGGTTCGGGGTCCGGGGCCGAGGCGGGGTCGTTGTCCGCCGCCGCCTCGCGGGTGCGGGCGGCCTCCGCCTCGAGCGCGGCGACCTCCTCGTCGAGGAGGGTGGCCATCGAGGTTTCGAAGCGCTCGCGCTCGCGGTCGAGCACGACGTCGATGTCGTTGCGCGAGGCTTGCAGCAGTAGCTCGTAGGCGAGCCCGGTGGCGACAGCGAGGCTGACCGCGAAGACCAGGATGGCGGTCAGCGGCACGCGGACCCGGAGCGAACGCAGGGGACGGACCACGCGCTCCTGTCGATCGGTCCGCTTCCGCGTCGGCATCGTCAGTCCCGGAACCGGTACCCGGCGCCACGGACGGTCTCGATCACGTCGGCACGCAGCTTGCGCCGCAGGTAGCCGACGTAGACCTCGACCACGTTGGAGCCGGGCTCGAAGTCGTACCCCCACACCCGGTCCATGAGCTGCACCTGGGAGAGCACCTGCCCGGGGTGACGGAGGAAGGTCTCGAGCAGGGCGAACTCGCGGGCCGTCAGCGACACGTCCCGGTCGTCGATCCGTGCGGTCCGTGACCGGACGTCGAGCTCGACGTCGCCGACCTCGAGGACGGTCGAGGTCGCCTGCTCGCGGGAGCGCAACCGCGCGTGCACCCGGGCGAGCAGCTCGGCGAAGGAGAACGGCTTGGTGAGGTAGTCGTCGGCGCCGGCGTTGAGGTTGCGCACCCGGTCCTCGATCGCGTCCTTGGCGGTCAGGACGATGACCGGGACGTCGGGGCGCTTGCCGCGGAGCCGTTCGAGCACCTGCTCGCCGGAGAGGCCGGGCAGCATCAGGTCGAGGATGACGAGGTCGACCTCGTCCTGGCTGGCGAGGGCGAGGCCGGTCGGACCGTCCGCGGCACGCTGGACGGTGAACCCCTCGGCCTTCAGCCCGCGTTCGACGAACGCCGCGATGCGGTCCTCGTCCTCGACGATCAGCACGTTCACGGGTGTCCTCGGATCGCGGCCGGTCGCCGGCGGTGCGGTGCAGCGTGCCACGGGCAGCGGCGGGTGGGGCGGGTCTGAGAACATCCTCACCTCACGCTCAGCCGACCACGCAGGCGCGTGGGGCAGCATGTGTCCGCCCATCGACGTCCACCGAGAGGCCGCCCGTGTCCGCCACCGACCCCGCGCTGCTCGTCGGACCTCACCTGACCGGGCCCGATGCGGCCGAGGTGCTGGGCGCAGCGCTCGCCCCCGCGGGCTTGCGGATCGACGGCTGGCGGCTGGATTCGGTCCACAACCGCGTGGGACGGTCGTTGTCGGCCCTGTACGCCGTCCGGGTGCTCGACGGCGACGACCAGGCACACGACCTGGCGATCGTGGCGCACGTCGATCGCAAGTCCGTCCCGGACGGCCCGGTGGAGGTGACCGTCGACGGCGTATCGGTGTGGGTCTGGCGCTTCCCCAACGATCCGTTCCTCCCGGGGCTGCCGTCGGCGACCTCGGCTGGGCGGGTGCGCGAGCTGCTCGACGGGCTCGGTGTCGTGCCGGGCCGGGTCGGGCTCGAGGTCCGCGCCTACCGGCCGTCGCGACGTGCCGTCATCGAGGTCTCGATCGCAGGCGAGGAGGCCGAGGGGCGCGTGCTCTACCTGAAGGTCCTGGTCGGGGACCGGGCCTCCAGGCTGGCGACGGTGCACCGCGAGCTCGAGGCCGCTGGCGTCCCGGTGCCCGGGGTCGTCGGCGTGGCGCCCGAGCAGGGCATCCTCGCCATCCGTGCGCTGGAGGGTGCGACCCTCCGGAGCGCGCTGGCCGAGGGGGCTCCGGTCCCACCCCCGGAGGCGCTCGTGGCGGTGTCCGAACGGCTCTCCCGGGCGCCCCTGTCGGAGGGGGCGGACCCGACCCGGTTCGCCGATCCGACGCGGCACGTGACGGTGCTCGCCGACCTCTGTCCTGACCTGCGCGGCCAGCTCGAGGAGACCGCAGCCATCGCACGCGGGATCGTTGGCCCGCGGGTGCCGGTCCACGGTGACCTGCACGACGCCCAGCTGCTGGTGCTCGACGGCGAGGTGGTCGGCGTGCTGGACGTCGATGGCGCGGGGGAGGGGTGGCTCGGCCAGGACGCCGGGTCGCTGGTCGCCCACCTCGAGGCGATCGGTGAGGTCTGGCCGGCCGTCGACGACCGCGTCCGCGCGTACGCCGCGGAGGTCGCGACCGCCTACCGCCGGCTGCTCGATCCCCGGGAGCTGGCTCGTGGAGCGGCCGGGGCGTGGCTCGGGCTCGCGACCGGTCCGTACCGGGTGCAGGACGCCGGGTGGGAGCGCTTCACGCGGCAGCGGATCGCGCGTGCCGCCGCCTGGGCCGAACGCGCCCGCTGAGCGTCTCTGCGCCTCGCCGGTCCAGACGTGATGGTCCAGACGTGATGGTCCAGACGTGATGGTCCAGACGTGACGGTGCCCCGCTCGTGGAGGTGAGCGGGGCACCGTCACGGCCGGCGGAGCGGGGTGGATCCGCGGCCTGGGATGGTCGGAGGCAGGGTCAGCTGTCGATGGAACCGACCGATGCGGGCGAGTCGGGCGAGTCGTACGAGTCGACCGGGGCGGGTGCTGCTGGCGCAGGGGCGGGCGCGGGAGCGGCGGGGCTGGCGACCGAGGCCGGTGAAGGTGCTGACACCGGCGTCGGCGCGCTGATCGGGCTGACCTCGGCAGGGCTGACCGTGCTCGGCTCACCTGCCGATGCGGTCTGGAGCGGCACGGGCTGGACCGGATGTTCCAGGCCCACGGAGTCGAGGTGGATGGGTTCGGGGTCGCTGGCGGTGGCGCCGGACAACCCGAAGGCGCCGGCGGCGAGCGTCGCGGCGACGCCGGATGCCAGCGCGACCGTGAGGTAGCGGCCCTGCAGGAGGTGCTTCACATCGGTGTCCTCAGGTGGGGCGGGGTGTGGCCGACGCCGGCTGGGAGACAGCGTGGCGGACCGGGGTCCGGTCCGCCACCACCGCTCGGACGTCAGCTGTCGATCGACCCCGGGGAGGCCGGGCTGTCGGGCGAGTCGGGGCTGTCGGGCGAGTCCGCGCTGACCGGGCTCGGCGCGGACGCGGGGCTCGGTGCGGACGCGGGGCTCGGCGCGGACGCGGGGCTCGGTGCGGACGCGGGGCTCGGTGCGGACGCGGGGCTCGGTGCGGAGGCCGCGCTGGGGGCCGACGCGGGGCTGACCGGCGAGTTGGCGCTCACGGGCGACGGCGCGCTGGCTGGCGACGGGGCGCTGGCGGTGCTGACGGCACTCGCGGGGCTGACCGCGGACGGGGCGCTCGAAGCCGAGACGGCGGCGATGTCCGCGCCGTCGTCGTGGCTGGTGGCCGACTCGGTCTGGAGCACGATCGGGGCGGGGTCGTCCGCGCTGGCGGTGGTGATGCCGAAGGCACCGATGGCGATGGCTGCGGCGGTGGCCGACGCGATGCCGATCCGGGTCGAACGATCCTTGAGGAGGTGCTTCACGGGGAGGCCTTCCGGGAGGGGGCGTACGGGGAGGTGGAGCGTCGACGTTCAGTGTGGACGGCGAACCTGAGCGGGCCGTGACAGGTAGCTGAGAGACCGCTCAGGTTCGCCCGGACCGGACGTCAGCTGTCGATCGACCCGGGGGACGCCGGGCTGTCGGTCGAGTCCGGGCTGTCGGTCGAGTCCGGGCTGTCGGGCGACACCGGCGACACGGGGGACGGCGCGGAGTCCGGGCTGTCCGGCGAGTCGGGTGAGTCGGCCGAGTCGGGACTGTCGGGCGAGTCGGGGCTGTCCGACGACGCGGGGGAGACCGGCGAGGGCGCGCTGGTGGCGCTGACGGCGCTCGTCGGTGAGTCGTCGGCGTCCGAGACGTCAGCGGTCCGGGTCGGCACGGGGGCCTGCTCGGTGCTGGTCTCGAGCGCGATGGGGTCCGAGCTCTGGGACGAGTTCTGAGCGGTCGCCGCGCTGATGCCGAACGCGCCCGCGGCCACGGCCGCGGCGGTGGCCGACACGGCCACGATGCGGGTCGGGCGGTTGCGGAGGTGCTTCATCGGGGGCTCCTTCGGGAGGGCGAGGTCTGCGATCGCGGGGGAGCGAACAGGTGCAGACTGACCGCCCGACCTGAAGGGCCGGTGATGCCGAGGTGAGAGAGAGCTCAGGCGGAACCGGTTGCGTCCCGGGACGGCCTGGCGAGGAGCCGGTGGCTCAGCGGCTCGGGTCCAGCACGAGCTTGCCCACGCTGCGCCGCTCACGGAGGTCGATGTGGGCCTGCGCCGCGTCCGAGAGGCCGTAGGTGCCACCGACGACGGGCTGCAGGTCACCGGATGCGGTGAGGTCGAGCAGTTCGCGCATGGGGGCCGCCAGGTACCGCTTCGGATCCTTCAACGCGTGCACCAGCCAGAAGCCGACGACCGCGCGGGAACGGCCCATCAGCTCGCCGACGTTGACCTTGGACGGCGCCTGCCGCGAGGCCATCCCGAACACCACGAGCCGTCCGAACGGAGCGAGCGCTGCGAGGCTCTGGTCGGTGGTGGCGCCACCGACCATCTCGAGGACCACGTCGACCTTGTCACCGTTCGCCTCCTCGATCCGCTCCTTCAGGCCGTCCTCGGTGCCGTCGATGGCGACGTCCGCGCCGAGGTCGAGCGCGAGCTGACGCTTCTCCTCCGAGGACGCGACGGCGATGACCCGGCCGGCGCCCCACCGCTTGGCGAGCTGGACCGCGAGCGTGCCGACGCCACCGGCGGCCGCGTGGACCACGACGGACTCACCCTCCGCGAGGTGCGCCGAGGTGCGCAGTAGGTGCCACGCCGTGGTGCCCTGCAGGACCAGCGCCAGGGCCTGGCCGTCCTCGACACCCTCGGGGACCTCGAAGCTCGTGACGGCGGGGGCGAGCGCCCGCTCCGCGTACCCGCCGCTGGCGAGCAGGGCCACCACACGACGACCGTCGGGGAGCGTGCCGACCGCCTCCGCCCCCGGGACGAGGGGCAAGGACGACGGAGCGAGGTAGGAGTCCTCGGCCTGGTGGGTGTCGGCGTAGTTGACGCCCGCGTGCGACACGGTGAGGAGCTCGACGCCGGGACCGGGTTCCGGTTCGGGCTGGTCGTCGACCAGGGTCAGGACCTCGGGACCGCCGAACTCGGTGATGCGGATCGCGCGCACGTGCCAGGCCTTCGTCGGAGGACCGGCACGCTACCGAGGTTCGGGATCGGTCACCGGTGATCCCTCTTCGGCGTCCTCGACGGTGGCGCGCTCCTGGCGGGCCTCGAGGAAGAACGCGCCGAGCGTGGCGGCCAGCGAGGCGAAGACCACGAGCGCGTAGATGGTGAGCAGCAGCGCCAGCAGCCGGCCGGCCAGCGTGGTGGGCTCGATGATGATGGCACCCGAGACGGCCGCGTTCGCGGCGATCCACAGCGCGTCACCGAGCGAGTCGATGGCGCCGTCGCGTCCGCGTTCGAGCACGTAGAGCAGCTGACCACCACCGAAGATGGCGATCCCGGTGGTCGCCGCGAGGAACTGGAGGCGGCCGGTCAACAGGCCTCGGGCCGTGCCGACGGCTCGGTACGAGGCGCCCGCGACGCGGGCGGCCGGCAACAGCCGAAGCGCCCGCAGCGCCCGCGCCACCCGCAGGACCCGCAGGATGGGCAGCACGAGGAACACCAGCGACGGCCAGTTGCGTACCACGTACCGGCCGGGGTGGCCCGAGACCCAGAGCTTGACCACGTACTCGAGCCCGAAGATGCCCCAGATGACGTTGCCGGTCACGGCCAGCGTCGTGCGGAGCTCGGGCGGAGCGACCAGCTCGAAGGCGACCAGGAAGGCCCAGATGACCGCGAGGATCGCCATCGGGACGTCCAACTGTCCCTCGAGCACGGCGGCCGCGCGCTCGCGCGTGGTGGGTTCGTCGTCCGGGTCGACGCCGAACGTCTCCCTCGCGTGGCTACCCGGATCGCCCACCCGGTCGGTGCTCACGGGACGAGTAGGAGCTTGCCGCTGGTAGTGCCGGAGGTGAGATCCTCGTGGGCGCGGGCCGCGTCCTCCAGCGGGTACCGCTCGTGGATGGCCACGTCCAGATCGCCCGCCGCGAACAGGTCGAGCAGCGCGGTCGCGCGCCAGACCAGCTCGTCGCTGGTGGCGGTGTACGCACCGAGGCTCGGGCGTGTGACGTAGAGCGACCCGTGCTGGTTCAGGGTCTGGAGGTCGATCGGGGGCACCTTCCCCGACGATTGGCCGAACAGCACCAGGGTCCCGCGCGGGGCGAGCGAGCGCAGGGACTGCTCGAAGGTGTCCGCACCGACCGAGTCGTACACGACCTGCACACCGCGACCGCCCGTCAAGCGGCGCGCCTCGTCGCTGATGACCACGCCCTCGTCGCGGTAGCGGATCACCTCGGCGGCACCGAGCCGGCGCGCCTCGGCCTCCTTCTCGTCGGTCGACATCAGACCGATCACCCGCGCGTCCCGTCGGACCGCGAGCTGGACCAGCAGCCGGCCGACGCCCCCGGCGGCTGCGTAGACCAGGGCGGTGTCGTCCCTGCCGAGCGCGTAGGTCGAGTGGCTGAGGTAGTGCGCGGTCATGCCCTGGAGCATCAGCGCTGCGGCGACGTCCGGATCGACCCCGTCGGGGACCGGGACGACCTTGTCGGCCGGTGCGACCACGAGCTCCGCGTACGACCCGAGCGCGTCCGCCCACGCCACGGTGCGTCCGACGGTCGCCTCGTCGACGCCCTCGCCGACGGCGACCACCTCGCCGGCGCCCTCGAGGCCCAACCCGAACGGCGTGTCCATCGGGTAGGCGCCCGACCGCTGGTAGGTGTCGATGAAGTTGACACCTGCAGCCGCGACGCGGACGAGCACCTGTCCGGGACCCGGGGTCGGGTCGGGGATCTCCTCGAGGTTCATGGCCTCGGGGCCCCCAGGTTCGGCAACACGGACGGCACGCACGGGCAGCTCCTTCGTCGTCGGACCCGGTCGACGCTAGTGGTGACCTCCTAGGCTCGCCTCGACCGAAGGAGCGCTGTGCCCCGCACCCTCGAGCTTGGTCCTCGACGGGTTGCTCGCCGCGCACGCTGACGAGGAGCGAACGTGACCGACCCGACCGACCCGACCGACCTCGGTATCGATCCGGCTGATCTCGCCCACGTGGCGGGCCCACCGATCGGCCAGCGCGCCCCGCTGTCGGACGGGGCCACCACCGACGTGTCCGTCGACGGTCCCGAGGACGGCGAGGTGGTGCTCCTGATCGCGGGGCTCGGCCAGCACCGCACGGCCTGGCCACCCGAGCTGCTCGACCTGCTCCACGGCGCCGGGTACCGGACCGTCTGCGCCGACAACCGCGACGTCGGTCGCGGGCACGTGCACGAGGGGACGCCGTTCGACCTGCCCCGGGCCGATGACGGGTGGCCCCGCTCGCCGTACACCCTCGACCGCATGGGGCGTGATCACGCCGAGGTGCTCGATCACCTCGGCATCGACCACGCGCACGTGCTCGGTGTCTCGATGGGTGGGATGATCGCGCAGCACGTGGCCCTGGCCGTGCCCGATCGCGTGACGTCGCTGATCTCGGTGATGTCCACCACGGGGGCGCGTGACGTCGGCGGCCCGACCGAACGTGCCAAGCCGGCGCTGACGAGCGTGCCGCCACACGGTGACCGGGACGCCTACGTCGCCTACCAGCTCGAGCTCCAGGCGATCATCGGTACCGCCGGTGAGGTGGACGCCGAGCGTGCTGCGGCCCGCGCGCGGGTGTCGTTCGCCCGGGGCATCCACGAGTGGGGTTCCGCCCGGCAGCTGCTGGCGATCCGGGGGGACGGCGACCGCACCTCGCGGCTCGGGACGCTGCGTGTGCCGACGCTCGTGCTGCACGGCGAGGACGACCCGCTCATCGACGTCTCGGGCGGCCGAGCCACGGCCGCCGCGATCCCGGACGCGACGCTCGTCACCCTGCCCGGGTGGGGGCACGACCTGCCCGTCAGCTACCTCGACCGGCTGTCGTCGCCCGTGCTCGAGCACCTCGCCGCTCACTCGCGATCGGAACGTTCCGCTCGCTAACGTCTCGGTGGAGGCAGCACCCGCCACCGAGAGGGCACCGTGGTCCGCGCACGAACGTCGGCGTCGGTGGTAGCGGCCGTCGGACTCGGAGCCCTGCACGCTCGATCGCGTGGGCGCGACGGCCGACACCTCGCCCACGTGCGCGAGCTCGACCCGGACCGGGACGTGCGCGAGATCACCCGCATCGACGCGGCCTACGAGTTCCCCTGGGACACCGAGACCGCGCTCAGCCTCGCGCTGTTCCGGACCTTCGCGGTCCCGACCATCAGCCGCATCCTGCTCGATTCGCGGGCGTTCACGCAGGACACGCGCAAGCGGTACGACGACACCGAACTGCTGCTCGCCGAGGTCGAGGAACACGGGCTCGAGTCGGGGCGCGGTCGGCAGGCGATCCGGCGGGTCAACCGCATGCACGCCGCGTTCCCGATCCGCGACGTCGACATGACCTACGTGCTCTCGACGTTCGTGGTCGAACCGCGGCGGTGGATCGACCGCTACGGCTGGCGTCCGCTCGACCCGAACGAGATCGCCGCCGGGTGGGGGTACTGGCGTCAGCTCGGCGCTCGGATGGGGATCACCGAGCTGCCCGACTCGGTCGAGGAGTTCACCGCCTGGAAGGAGGAGTTCGAGCGCGCGGAGTTCCGGTTCGACCCCGCCAATCACGCGGTCGCCGACGCCACGATGACCATGTACCTGCGTGAGGTCTACGGCGTCCCCGCCCCGCTCCTGCCGGCGGCCCGGCGGGCCGCGTTGGCGCTGCTCGAACCCGAGCTGGTCGCCGCGCTCGGTTACGACGAGCCGCCCGCGTGGGTGCGCGCCGGTGTCCACGGGGCGCTGCGTGCCCGGGCCCACCTCCTGCGCCTCCTCGTGCCACCGCGTCGTCAGCCGTACCGGATCACCGAGGTGTCGCGTCCGACCTACCCGCTCGGGTACCGCATCGACGAGCTCGGCACGTTCCCCGACGTCGACCACGCGGCGAAGGCGGGTGTCCGCGACGGGGTCGCTCCGCGCGACGTTCCGTCCCGCGTCGGTCAGCCGACGGCGCCACCGCGCTGAACGCCGCCGTGTCCGTGTCCGTGTCCGTGTCCGCCGGTCCGGTGCCGTAGCCTCGTGGGCGCGCACGCAAGCTCCCACGACGTGCCGCCGTGCCGTCCGGCTCCCCCTCGGAGGTCCCCGTGTCCCGTTCGAACGCCGAGTTCACCGGCGTCGTCGACGTCCGCGACCGGCTGACGGAGGCCGGCTACCTCGTCGATGCCTCCATCGAGACGGTGGTCTACCTCGCCGAGCGGCTCGGCAAGCCCATCCTGGTGGAGGGTCCCGCCGGGGTCGGCAAGACCGAGCTGGCCAAGGCCGTGGCGACGGCTCGCGGCGCCGATCTCGTCCGCCTCCAGTGCTACGAGGGGCTGGACGAGGCCAAGGCGCTGTACGAGTGGAACTACAAGAAGCAGCTGCTGCGCATCACCCACGCCCGCGGCGGCGAGACGCCCGGCGCCGAGGGTGGGGAGGCGTGGGACGAGGTCGAGGACGACCTGTTCGGCGAGGACTACCTGATGGAGCGGCCGCTGCTGCGGGCCCTGCGCTCCACCACCGACACCGTCCTGTTGATCGATGAGGTCGACAAGGTCGACTTCGAGTTCGAGGCGCTCCTGCTCGAGATCCTGTCCGACTTCCAGGTCACCATCCCCGAGCTCGGGACCGTCACCGGGACCAAGCACCCGTTCGTGGTCCTGACCTCGAACAACAGCCGTGAGCTGTCCGAGGCGCTCAAACGTCGCTGCCTCTACCTCTACCTCGACTACCCGACCCTGGAGCGCGAGCGGGATATCGTCATGTCGCGCGTGCCCGAGGCACCGGAAGCGTTGGCCGATCAGCTCGTGCGGATCGTGCGTTCGCTGCGCCAGCTCGAGCTGAAGAAGCCGCCGTCGATCTCCGAGACGCTCGACTGGGCACGGACCCTGCTCGAGCTCGGCTTCGACACGATCGACGAGGACGTCGCGCGGGGCACGATGAACGTGCTGCTCAAGTACCAGCAGGACGTGCAGAAGGCCAACCAGCACCTGCGCATCTCGCCGCGTCCCGAGATGAACTGACGTGTCCGACGCAACACCGGGCCCGGCCGGCGATCCGCTCGAGGCCGAGGATCCCCTCGAGGCCGAGGATCCCCTCGCGGCCGACAAGCGCACCCTGACCATCGGCGCGATCGCGATGATCGGTCTCATCATCGTCGGCGTCGTCAGCGCCCAGCTGTTCGCCCGGGGCGGGTGCGTGGGTGTGGTGGAACCGCGCGCCGCTGCAGCCCTCGACGAGGACGTGGCGCCCACCGACGCGGTGAACGACGCCCTCGGGTCGGTCGATGCGCGGCGTGTGATCGCCGATGTGGAACAGCTCGCCGCAAGCCCCGTCGCCGCCGCCGTGCCGGTGGGCGAGACCGACGGGGTGGTCGCGCTCGAGGACGGCCTGCTCACGACCGGCCCGACGGTGACCAGCCTGGACGGGTCGCTCGTACCCGTGGCCACCTTCGACACCGACGACCCGGTCGTGGGCGACGGAGCTGCTGTCTACGACGTCGTCGTGCCGAACGATGTCACCGGCCAGACCGACGCGATCGTGCCCCTGAGCGGTCCTGAGCTGACCGTCGGGGGGTGCGTCGACACCGCCGTCGTCGGATCGGCGTTCGCCTTCCTGCTCGGTGCCGACGAGGGCCAGCTGCTGCTGTTCCGCGCCGAGGAGGACGGCGACCAGCCCACCCTCGAGCTGCGCGACGCGACCGGGCGGCGGTGGCAGGCGCCGATCGAGCAGCCCGCCGGTCCGCCGGGCACCCTCGCCGAACGGCTGAGCGGCGAGCTCGGACCCGACGTGGTCGTCGCCGCCCGCCGGGTCGGCCCCCAGGAGGAGACCGGCGCCCCCGCCGTGGTCGCCGTCGATCGCGAGGACGGCGCGGTCCGGTTCGAGGTGGCCCACGACACCCTCGCGCAGGCTGCGCAGCTCGACGGCACCGTTCCCATCCGGTGGGAGGTCGCGGCGGTCGGGACCGACACCGCGCTCGTGCACGGCCGGCCCGACCCGTCGGAGGCTGCGGAGGACGACCGCGCGAGGGACGGATCGCTGGTGCTCCTCGACCTCGACGCGGGCGAAGCAATCACGGCCGTCACCGGCATCGGACCGCTGCTGGCAGCTGCCGCGACGCCCCCGGCTGCCACGGTCGAACGTCACGCCGTCGCCACGGCGCACCCCTCCGGGCCGGATGACGAGGTGCTCGTCCTCGACGCCGACGGTGCCCTGACCTCGGTCGGGAACCCGGACGGCGACGTGACCCTCGCCTGGGCCGGGGACGACCTGCTGATCGTCGGACCGACGAGCCTGTCGCGCGTGACCGCTGACCCCGCCGGGGGCGACACCTACACGCTGGCCGAGGACGTCACCTACCGGGGGCTCGCCGTCACGGCCGACGGCCGGATCGCGGTGCTGGTCACCGCCCGTGACGCCAGCGACGCGGTGTTGCTCGTGACCACCCGCAGCGACGGCCCCGTGACCGACCCGGACGAGCCCGGCGGGGCGTGAGCCCAGTACCGTCGAGGCCGTAGCCACAGGAGCCGACCGTGTCCGACCAGCTCTCGCAGGTCCTCGCCGAGGGACCGCCACCGGTGCACGGCTTCCTCCAGCGGGTGCTCGACTTCGTCGCCGCGCTCCGCCGAGCCGGTGTGAGCGCGACCCAGTCCGAAGCCATCGACGCGGTGCGCACCATCCGGCACCTCGACCTGCTCGATCGTGAGCAGCTGCGCGAAGCGCTCGCCGCCACCTGCATCACCACCCAGACCCACCGGCGTGCCTTCGACGACCTGTTCGAGCTGTACTTCCCGGCCCGCGAGGCCGACATCGACGACACCCCCTCGGTCACCGACGGGCCGGAGGGGCAGGGGCAGAGCGACCCGGACGAGTACCTGCGCGATCTGATCGACCAGCTGATGGAGGGCGGCGACGAGTCCATCCGTCAGTACGCCCGCGAAGCGGTCGACCGGTTCGGGCGGGTCGAGGGACGCGACGGGGGCGTGTCCTACTTCCAGTACAAGGTCTTCCGGGCCGTCGACCTCGCCCAGATCCTGCGCGACCTGCTGTCGCGGAGGGTGGAGGACGAGGACCAGACCACGCCGCTGCAGGAGCGGCTGTGGCGCGACGAGTTCGAGGCCCGGCTGCGCACCTTCCAGCAGGAGGTCGAATCCGAGATCCGCCGGCGTGCCGCCGCCCAGCGGGGCGTGGACCAGGTCGCCGACCGGATGACCCGGCCACCGGTCGAGGAGCTCGACTTCTTCCACCTCTCCGCCGAGGACCAGGCCCAGCTCCGCAGCCAGGTCCGGCCGCTCGCCCGCAAGCTCGCCACCCGCGTCGCCGTCAAACGTCGACACGGCAAGGACGGCCGGCTCGACGTCCGCAAGACCGTGCGCAGGTCGCTGTCGACCGGCGGCGTGCCGTTCGAACCGACCTTCAAGCCCCGTCGCCCGCACAAGCCCGAGCTGTTCGTGATCTGCGACGTGTCCGGGTCGGTGGCCTCGTTCGCGCGGTTCACGCTGATGCTGGTCCACACCCTGCAGGAGCAGTTCAGCAAGGTCCGCTCGTTCGCGTTCATCGACACCCTCGACGAGGTGACCTCCCTGTTCGACCAGAGCGACGCGACCGAGGCCATCAAGCGGATGATGGTCGAGGCCGAGCTCGTCTGGCTCGACGGCCACTCCGACTACGGCCACAGCCTCGAGAAGTTCCACGCCGACCACGCGCGTGACGTCACCCCCCGCTCCACCGTCATCATCCTCGGCGACGCCCGCAACAACTACCGGCAGGCCAACGCGTGGGTGTTGCAGGACCTCGCCAAGCGCGCCCGCCACGTCTACTGGCTGAACCCCGAACCGATCCAGTTCTGGGACACCGGCGACTCCATCGCCGCGAGCTACGCCAGGTACGTGGAGGACATGGTGGAGGTCCGCAACCTCAAGCAGCTCGCCCGTTTCGTCGAGCGCATCGCCTGACGTCGTCGAGCCCTCCGGCGCTGACGGCTCCGCGGGTCCGACCCCGGGGGACCTTGCTGCTCGGTGCCTGGGGCACCTGCGCTGCGCTTGAGCCCCCGCGGCTCGCACCCGCCTCCACCGCCATCACCCCCCTCTCCTCCCTCGGCGTGGCGGTCGCCTGTCCGGCTCGAACCCTGCGGCCGTCGACCTCCGTGGGTGGGGGTGGTGGTTCGCGGTGGCGGGCCGTTGCAACTTCCTGGGATCCCGCCCAGGTTGTTGCGCTGAGGGCGACGCGGGCCGGGGTGACGTTGCGACTTCCTGGGCTCCCGCCCAGGTTGTTGCGCTCCGGGCGGTCCCGGCACCGTGGCGGTTACCGTGGGTGCGTCGAGGCTCGGAGGTGCTCGTGGGTACGGAGACGGTGGTGACGGGGTCGGCTTCTGCTCGGCCGGTGCCGGGGCTCGGGGCGCTCGAGTCTGTCCGCGCCATGCGCGAGGTGCGGCAGGGCAGCTTGCTCGCGTGGGTGCACCAGCAGCGGGTGGTGTACGGGGACGTGTTCGCGTCGCGGTTCCCGGGGTGGGTGCCGGGGGTGCCGTCGATGCTGGTGTACGTGTGCCAGGCCGACGCGGCGCGGGAGATCCTGACCGACACCCGACGGTTCGTGAAGCGTTCGCCGGTGTACGACGAGATGGCGGCGGCGCTCGGGGACGGGCTGCTGACCACCGAGGGTGAGGTGTGGCGCGGGCAGCGGCGGACCCTCCAGCCGCTGTTCACCCGCAAGCGGATCGACCGGTACACCGACGCGTTCCTCGCGGCGACCACCGTGGTCAGCGACGGGTGGGACGGGCGAGGTGAGGTCGAGCTCGTCGACGAGATGGAGAAGGTCACGCTCGGGTCGGTGAGCCGGGCGTTGTTCGGGACCGACGTGACCGACGAGGTCGCGCCCATCGTCGCCGCGACCGATGAGCTGTCGCAGATCACCGTGCAGCGCGGGATGTCGCCGTTCGCGCCACCTCGCTGGCTGCCGACGCCGGAGAACCGTCGGATCCAGCGGCTGGAGGGTGACCTGCGCGACCGGATCACCCGGATCGTCGAACGGGCGGCGGCACGCTCGGCCGGGGGGGACGACCTCGTCGCCCGGCTGCTCGATGTGACCGACCCGGAGACGGGCGAGCACCTCGACCGCGAGGAGATCCTCGAGCAGTCGTTGATCTTCCTGCTCGCCGGGTACGACACCACCAGCACCGCGCTCGCGTTCACGTTGCAGGAGCTCAGCGCGCGACCCGAGCTGCAGCGTGCGGTGCGGGACGAGATCCGTACCGTCGTCGGTGACCGCCAGCCGGGCGCCGAGGATGCCCGCGGGCTCGACCTGACACAGCGCTGCCTGCTCGAGGCGATGCGGCTGCACCCGCCGGCGTACATCACCAGCCGTGCCGCCACCGAGGACACGGCGATCGCCGGGTTCGACATCCCCGCCGGCACCGTCGTGTCCCCGGTGTTCGCCGAACTCCACCGCAACGAGAGCTACTGGCCCGACCCGGACCGCTTCGACCCCGACCGGTTCCTGCCCGAGGCGGTCAAGGCTCGCGACCGTTACGCCTACCTGCCGTTCGGTGGCGGGCCGCGCTCGTGCATCGGGGAACACTTCGCCATCCTCGAGGCGACCCTCGCCCTGGCCGTCCTGCTGCGCCGGTGGGAGGTCACGACCGACGGTGGCGCCATCCCCATGCGGTACGGCATCACCCAGCGCTCCGACGCGCCGGTCCGTGCCACCATCGCTCCCGTGACCGGGAGCGTGCCGGCGTGAACGCCCAGGAACCCCACGGCGCGGATCCGACCTACTACCGCACCTACCTCGGGCTCGACGAGGTGCTCGGCGCCATCCGTCCGGTCAGCCGGATGGCGGACGGGAAGCCCGCGCACGACGAGCACCTGTTCATCGTCACCCACCAGGCGTTCGAGCTGTGGTTCGCCCAGCTGCTGCACGACCTCGACGCGGTGCTCGCGGACCTCGACCGCGACCCCGTGCCGGACACGGCGATGGGCCAGGTCGTCCACCGCCTCGAGCGGATGGTCACGATCCTGCCCGTCCTGCTGCAGCAGTTCGCGGTCCTCGAGACGATGACGCCGCTCGACTTCCTCGACTTCCGCGACGACCTGGTGCCGGCGTCGGGGTTCCAGTCGGCCCAGTTCCGGCTGCTGGAGAACCGCCTCGGCCTGGACGCCGGCCGACGGCTCAAGATCCAGGGCGCGGTCTACACCTCACGCCTGGACGCGACCGACGCGGCCACGGTCGCCGACAGCGAGGAGGGTCGTTCCCTCCGCGTGATCGTCGACGACTGGCTCGCCCGCACCCCGTTCGTGCGGCTGGACGGCTTCGACCTGTGGGGCGCGTACACCGCCGCGGTCCGCACCATGCTCGAGCGTGACCGCCAGCTCATCGCCTCGAACCCCTCGGTCGACGAGGTGGTCCGTGACCAGCAGCTGGCCAGCTTCGAACAGACGGAGGGCTCCTTCGCCACGCTTCTGGACCGCGACCGCTGGGAGGAGCTGCGCGCGGAGGGCAAGCGCGCCTTCACCTACGAGGCGATCCGCGCGGCGCTCCTGATCCAGCTCTACCGCGACCAGCCGGCGCTGCACCTGCCGTTCCGGTTGCTGACCGCGCTGATCGACCTCGACACGGGCATGACCTCGTTCCGCCAGGCACACGCCCGGATGGTCCGCCGCGCCATCGGCGCCCGGGTCGGGACCGGTGGCACCTCCGGTCACGCCTACCTCGAGGCGACCACGGCCAAGCACACCGTGTTCGGGGACCTGTCCGACCTCGCGACCTTCCACCTACCTCGCCGTGAGCTCCCGGAGCTGCCACCGCACGTCCGCGAGCAGATGGGCTTCCGCTACGACGTCGCCGGTGGCGGCGGCGGGGCGAGGCCGTCGACCTCGTAGTCGACGGCGATCCGCAGCTCCCGCAAGGGTCGGACCACCTCGATCGAGCGCTGGTAGATCGGGTGGGCCTTGTAGGCGGCCAACGCGTCCTCGTCGTCGAGGACCGCGTGGACCACGAGGTCCGGTTCGTCGTCGGTGCGCTCGTCGCTGCGGGTGTTCACCCCGACCTCGAAGGCTCGCACCCCGGGGATCGCCGCCAGGGTCGCGAAGGTGGCGCGCATCGTCGGCAGGTCGGCCGGGTCACGTGCCGTGAAGAACACGAGGTGGCGGATCACGGGCACCTCGCGGGGGAGGGGGGAGGGCGCGGCGCAGCCTACGTGTCGCTACCGCCGTCGAGCAGGTGCCCGGCAGTAGCCTCGCCACGATGTCACGACGACTCGGTCTCCTCGGGGGCACCTTCGACCCGCCCCACCTCGGCCACCTCGTGGTGGCCGAGTGCGCGCGCGTCGAGCTCGGCCTCGACGAGGTCCGCCTCCTCGTCGCCGGCGAACCGTGGATGAAGGGCGCGACCGTCACCTCTGCAGCCGATCGCCTCCGGCTCGCCGAAGCGGCGGTCTCGGGTGATCGGCACCTGAGGGTCGACGATCGCGAGGTGCGACGGGACGGTCCGACCTTCACCGCGGACACGCTCGTCGAGCTCCGCGCCGAGGAACCGGACGCCGAGCTGTTCTTCGTGCTCGGCGAGGACGCGGCCGCGGGACTCCCCCGCTGGGAGCGGGTCGAAGAGGCGTTCGCGAAGGCCACGTTCGTCGTGGTCACCCGGCCGGGACACGCGGCACCGGCGGCCGACGTGCTGCCCGCTGCGGTCGTCCACCTCGAGGTGCCGCAGCTCGAGGTCTCCTCGACCGAGCTCCGCCGCCGCTTCGGCGCGGGGCTCGCGACCAGGTACCTCGTCCCCGATGCGGTGGACGCGGCGGTCCGCGAGCTCGGTCTGTACGGCGCCGCGGCGACGGCGCCGTGACCGACCACGTACCCGACCGTTCGCCCGACACCACCGACGAGCGGGACACCGACGTTGCGCCGGGCCACGACGACCAGCCTGCCGACGGGCCGGCTCGTCCCGTTCGTCCCGTTCGCCCCGGTCGGCGGGCCATCGCGAGCCGGGCGCGGCGTCGACGGGCGAGGCTGCGACGGATCGCGCTCGTGGCCGTCCTCGTCGCCGTCGCTGTCGGGGTCGTGGCGGTGTCGTTCAACCTCGTCGACCGTGCACGCGAGTTCGTCACGGGGGAACCGGTCGCCCCCGCACCGGACGCTGCGCCGGGCGATCCGCAGCCAGCGCTGACGGTCGTGACGACCGCCGAGGGCCCGGACGGGACCGAGGCGGTGACCATCGCCCTGCTGGCCGTCGATCGGGCGTCGGGCGAGGGGACGGTGCTGCTCGTGCCGCCGGCGACCATCGCCGACGTGCCGGGCCACGGCGCGTTCCGGCTCGGTGAGGCGTTCGACTTCGGCGGCAGCGCGCTGGTCGGCGTCAGCCTCGACAACCTGCTCGGCGTGCGCAGCGACGCCACCGTCACCGTCTCGGAGGAGGGGTGGGCCGCGCTGCTCGATCGGCTCGGACCGACCGAGGTGACCCTCGGCCAACCGGTCATCGACCGCGACGAGGACGGCAGCGCCACCACCCTCCTCCCCGCGGGACGACAGGAGCTCGACGGGCAGGGGCTCGCGACCCTGCTGACGTTCCGGTCCGACGGTGGCTCGCAGCTCGATCAGCTGCCACGGGTCCAGGCCGCGCTGCTCGGCGTGCTCGACCGGCTGGCCGATCCGGGCCGTGTCGACGACCTCTTCGCGGACGGGGCGACCGAGCTCGAGGTCGTGCAGGCGTCCGAACCGACCGAGGACGAGGACGAGGACCTGGACGGGACCGAGCTCCTGCGCACGGTGCTGGCCGAGCTCGCGATCGCCAGGGCCGACGATGCCCTCACGACCCTGACGCTGTTCGTGTCGCCGATCGGGACCGGGACCGAGGATGCCTACCGGCCAGACGCGGAACGGATCGCGGCCCTCGTCGACGAGCGGCTCGCCGCGTCGAAGCCCGACCCCGGTGTCGCCGGTGGCCGCACGCTGCAGCTGCTCAACGGCAACGGTCAGCCGGGCATCGGCGCCGACGTCGCCGCCGTCCTCCAGCCCGCCGGGTACCGGGTGCTGCTGACCGGGAACGCCGACCGCTTCGACCACGCGGTCACGCGGATCCTGGTCTACGACGAGGAACCGGCGACCCTCGCGGCCGCGAGGGACGTCCGCGACCGGCTCGGTGTGGGACAGATCGAACGCTCCGGCACCCCGCAGTCGGTGGTCGACCTCACCATCGTCATCGGCCTCGACTTCCCGGTCGGCGGTTCCGAGGCCAGCGCCGAGGCGACCGAGCTCGGACCGGCCGACGAGGCGGGCGGTGACGTCGATGGTGAGGGTGGTCCGGACGACGGAGACGCCGACCCCGAGGGCGAGGCCGCGAACACCGCAGGCTGACGGGCGTCCACAGCCGGCAACCCCGTGTGGTTCCCTTGCCGGGTCAAGCGCTGCACCCGACCGGGTGCCGGCGCATCCGCTGCGATCCGCACCGACGCGAGGGGAACCGTGCCCGCGACCGACGAGGCCGTCACGCTGGCCATCACCGCCGCTGACGCGGCCGACGACCGCAAGGCCACGGACCTCTCGATCCTCGAGGTCGCCGACATCCTCGCGGTGGTCGACCTGTTCGTGCTGGCCACCGCCAGCTCGGACCGACAGATCCGTGCCGTCGCGGACCGCATCGAGGAGCGTCTGCGCGAGGACCACGACCGCAAGGTGCTGCGCCGCGAGGGTGAACCCGCGTCGGGGTGGGTCCTGCTCGACTACGGCGACATCGTCTGTCACGTGTTCGGAGACGAGCAGCGCGACTACTACTCCCTCGACCGGCTCTGGGCCGACGTGCCCCGCCGCGACATCACCTCGGGGGAGCGGGTGGCCGCGCCACGGCCGGGCGCGGGTGCGGACCGTGAGACCGAGGTCGTTGGCGGCCGCGTCCCGAACCCGTTCGACGTCGAGCTCGACGACGACGTCGAGGACGCCTCGGACGACGAGGTCGAGGTCGAGGTGACGGACCAGCCGTGAGGCGGCTGATCCTCGTCCGCCACGGCGAATCGATCTGGAACGCCGAACGGCGCATCCAGGGGCAGGCCTGCGCCGGGCTCTCCGCACGCGGGCACGCCCAGGCCGACGCGGTGGCCGTGTCCCTCGCGGCTGCGTACCCGGACGCCCACCTCGTGGCGTCGGACCTGCAGCGAACGCGCGAGACCGTCGCGCCACTCGAGGTCGCGCTCGAGCGCCGGGCCGTCCTCGACCCGCGGCTACGCGAGCGGTCCTTCGGGGACTGGGAGCGGCGCCTCCGTGACGAGGTCGCTGCGACCGACCCGGAACGCTGGCAGCGTTGGCTCCGGGGTGAGGACGTGGTCGGTGAGGTCGGCGGCGAGTCCGCGGACGCGCTCGCGGACCGGGTCGCACCGGTGCTCGTCGAGCTGCTCGCTGCCACACCGGCTGGCGGCACGACCATCGCGGTCACCCACGGTGGGCCGGTCTGGAACGGCATCCACCGGCTGGCGGGCATCGCCGCCGGCACGCTCGGCGGGGTGGACAACGCGTCGTGTCACCACCTCGTCACCTTCGCCGACGACGGGTCGCAGGTGATCGTCGACCGGTGGAACGAGGTCGGTCACCTCCCGGCCGACCTTCACAGCGGCTGGGCACCGTCGGCGTCCGAGACCGGGGTGGCCTCCTCCTCCTCCGCCGCCTCCGCCGCCGCCTCCGCCTCCGCCGCCTCCGACGGTCCGCCGGGCGGCCGCTGATCCAGCGCGCCGCTGGCGTCAGGTGCGCGCTCGTTTCGCGACGGACCGGGGTCGGTTCGTACGCTGCTCGACGGTCCGACACCGTTGGGGTGCCGGCCGGCTCGAGGACCTCGCATGCTCGATGAGAAGATCGCTCCCTCCTACGAGGAGGTCATCCGTCGCAACCCCGGTGAGGTCGAGTTCCACCAGGCGGCACGCGAGGTGCTCGTGTCCCTCGGCCCGGTGCTCGCCAAGCACCCCGAGCTCGCCGAGCACAAGGTCATCGAGCGCATCTGCGAGCCTGAGCGGCAGATCATCTTCCGCGTCCCCTGGCAGGACGACAGCGGCGAGGTGCACATCAACCGCGGGTTCCGCGTGGAGTTCAACAGCGCGCTCGGCCCCTACAAGGGTGGGCTGCGCTTCCACCCGTCGGTCTACCTCGGCATCGTCAAGTTCCTCGGCTTCGAGCAGATCTTCAAGAACGCGCTGACGTCGATGCCGATCGGTGGTGGCAAGGGCGGGTCCGACTTCGACCCGAAGAACCGCTCCGACGACGAGGTCATGCGGTTCTGCCAGAGCTTCATGACCGAGCTCTACCGCCACATCGGTGAGTACACCGACGTGCCGGCCGGCGACATCGGCGTCGGGACCCGCGAGATCGGGTACCTGTTCGGGCAGTACAAGCGGATCACCAACCGCTACGAGTCCGGCGTCCTGACCGGCAAGGGTCTGGAGTGGGGTGGCGCGCTCGTGCGCACCGAGGCCACCGGGTACGGCGCGGTCTTCTTCGCCGAGGAGATGCTCAAGGTCCGCGGCCAGTCGCTCGACGGCGCGACGTGTGTCGTGTCGGGATCGGGCAACGTGGCCATCTACGCCATCGAGAAGATCCGGGCGCTCGGCGGCCGCGTGGTGTCGTGCTCGGACTCGGACGGGGTGGTGCACGACCCCGCGGGTATCGACCTCGAGCTCCTCAAGCGCATCAAGGAGGTGGAGCGCGGCCGGGTGAAGGACTACGCCGAACAGCGCGGCGGCGCTACCTACCGCGACGGTGGGGACATCTGGCGCATCCCGTGCGACGTCGCCTTCCCGTGTGCGACCCAGAACGAACTCACCGCGAAGAACGCGGCTGCCCTCGTGGAGGGCGGCTGCCAGGCCGTGGTCGAGGGCGCCAACATGCCGACCACGCCGGAAGCCGTCGACGTGCTGACGGAGGCCAAGGTCGCGTTCGGGCCCGGCAAGGCTGCCAACGCCGGCGGCGTGGCGACCTCCGCGCTCGAGATGCAGCAGAACGCCAGCCGTGACCGCTGGACCTTCAGCCACACCGAGAAGCGGCTCAGCGAGATCATGACCGACATCCACGACCTGTGTCACCGGACGGCCGCCGAGTACGGCCGCGAGGGTGACTACGTCGCCGGCGCCAACATCGCCGGGTTCCTGCGCGTCGGCGAGGCCATGGTCGCCCAGGGTCTGATCTGATCCTCGGGGTGGCTCCCGAGGACGCGGAGCGCTGGTTCCAGAGAGGGCACGCGCGGCGCGGACACGGAGCAGCCCCGCCAGTGGACCCAGCGGGGCTGCCTCGAGGTGGACCGGATGGGATCTGAACCCACGACCCCCCTCCATGCCATGGCATCTAGCTGAAGGCGAGAACGACAAGATCTGCCGTTCTTCGGGGATCAGCGTGGGAGGGTCGAAGACGGTCGTACTGCTGCAGGCTGGCCAGTGTGTTCGTTCA
>NZ_JBBEBZ010000086.1:0-4448 GCF_040882075.1 Nitriliruptor sp. | reverse complement strand
ACCCCTGCCTGAACACCACCCCTGCCTGAACACCCACGTGACGGGACGCGCGTCCCCCACATCCGGAAGGAGCACGACATGCGACTGCACCGACTCGCGGCAGTGGCCGCGATCCTCGCCCTGGCCAGCACCGCCTGCGGCAGCGTCGAGGACGACGCGGCGGACACGGGGGGCCCGGCCGGGCAGACCTCCGACGGCGACGCAGCGGCCAGCGCAGACGACGGACCGGTGACCGTCACGGACGGTCGTGGTGAGGAGATCACCCTGGATGCGCCGGCCACGACGGTGGTCGGACTCGAGTGGGGTGTGATCGAGAACCTCGTCTCGCTGGGCGTGATGCCCGCGGGCGCTGCCGACGTCGAGGGGTACAGCGCCTGGGTCTCGGCCGCACCGCTCGACGACTCGGTCACCGACGTCGGCATGCGCGGTGAGCCGAGCGTCGACGCGATCGTCGGGCTCGACCCGGACCTGGTCGTCGCGACGACCGACCTCGCACCGAACGTCGTCGAACAGCTCGAGGAGATCGTCCCGGTGTTGGTGGTGCGAGCCGCCGCAGCGGAGCGTCCCATCGAACAGATGCGTGACAACCTCACCCTCGTGGCCGAGGCCGTCGACCGCAGTGACCAGGCCGACGAGCTGCTCGCCGACCTCGATGCGGCGCTCGCCGACGGCAGCGAACAGCTCGACGCCGCTGGCGTCGCGGGCGACCGGTTCGCGCTGGCTGACGGCTGGGTCGAGGGCAACACCGTGAACGTCCGCGCCTTCACCGAGACCTCGCTCGCCGGGGCGGTCGCGGAGGAGCTCGGGTTGGAGTCGGCCTGGGAACTCGAGGGTGACCCCGACTACGGGCTCGCGGTCACCGACGTCGAAGGCCTGACCGGGCTCGGTGACGTCCACTTCGTCTACTACAGCAACGACGTCGAGGAGGACCCGTACGCGACGCTCGAGGGCAACGCCCTTTGGGAGTCCCTCGAGTTCGTCGAGAGCGGGGACGTGCACCGACTGCCCGACGGCATCTGGATGTTCGGTGGCCCCCGCTCGGTCGAACAGCTCGTCGACGCGATCGTCGGGACGCTCGCCGCGTGACCCGAACGACCCTGCGACAGCCGTCTCCGGTCCCGGAGGCGGCTGTCGGCGTGGAAACGACGACGCCGCCACCTGCTCGCGCGTCGCGGGTGGTCGCGCTCGTCGGTGCCGGACTCACCGCGGTGACGGTGCTCGCGGCCATCCACCTCACGCAGGGGACCTCGGCGGTCGATGCCGCGGACCTCTACCGGCTCGTGACGGGTCGCGGGACCGACCAGTCCGCGGCCGTGATGGTCGCGTCCCGGATCCCCCGGCTGCTGGCCGGGGTGCTCGTCGGTGTCGCGCTCGGGTTCGCCGGGACGGCGCTGCAGTCGCTCGCCCGCAACCCGTTGGCGTCCCCCGACACCCTCGGTGTCGATGCGGGGGCCTACCTCGCGGTGGTGGTGACCGCCGCCTTCGGGGTCTCGCTGCCGGTGCTGCCGGCGGGTGGGGTGGCGTTCGCCGGCGGGCTCGTGACCGCGATGGTGGTGCTGGGCATGTCTGCGAGCGGGGCGGCCGGCCCGACCCGGCTCGTGCTCGCTGGATCGGCGGTCGGTCTCGCGCTGTGGTCGATGTCGACGTTCGTGCTGTTGCTCGATCCGGAGGGGACGATCGGGCTGTTCGCGTGGCGCGCCGGTTCGCTCGGCCAGACCGGGGTCGACGGGGTCGCCCAGATGGCACCGGTCGTGCTCGTCGGCGTCGTCGGCTGCCTTCTCATCGGTCGGACCCTCGACCTCCTCGCGCTGGGGGACGACACCGCGAGGGTCATGGGGATCGGAGTGCGGCGCAGCCGGATGGTCGTCGTGGTGCTGGCCGTGCTGCTGAGCGCCGCAGCGGTCGCGGTGGCGGGACCGGTCGGTTTCGTCGGGCTCGCAGCGCCGGCGATCGTCCGGGTCGGTGGGGCGCGGCTCCCCGAGATCCACCGCCACCACGTCCTCTTCCCGCTCTGTGGGATCGCGGGCGTGATCGTGGTGCTGGCCGCGGACGTGCTGCTGCGGGCGGTGCTCGGCGGTCAGGGCGGCGTCGAGGTACCCACCGGCGTCGTCACCTCGATCTTCGGCGCCGGCGTCCTCGTCTGGCTCGCGAGCCGCTACCGCGACTCCGGCCACGTCCGTCAGCCTCCCGGGACCGTCGGCGGTGGTGCGCGGTCCCACCGTCGGTTCGTGACGGTGCTGGTCCTCGCTGGTCTCCTCCTGGTCACCGCCGGGTTCGGTGGGCTGCTCGCCGGTGACACCGGCGTGCTCGGTGGCGACCTCGTGAACTGGCTGTACGGCCGCTCCGGCCGGGCGATCACGTTCGTGCTCGATGCGCGCCTGCCTCGTGTCGTCGCGGCCCTGCTGGCCGGCGCGGCCCTCGGCATCGCGGGCACGGTGGTGCAGGGCGTGTGCCGCAACCCGCTCGCCGAACCGGGCCTGCTCGGCATCACCGGCGGCGCGGGGGTCGGCGCGGTCCTCGTGCTCGCCTTCGTCCCGCAGGTCGGGATCTGGACGCTGACCGCTGCGGCCGCGGCGGGGGCTCTCCTGGCCTTCGCGCTGGTGTACGGCCTCTCGTCCCGGGTCGGGCTCACCGCGGACCGGCTCGTGCTCATCGGCATCGGGGTCTCGTCCGGCGCGGCGGCGCTCATCACCCTCATCCTGCTCGTCACCAACCCGTGGAACCTCGCCCTCGCGCTGACGTGGCTGTCGGGGTCGACCTACGGGCGCACGCTCCCGCAGCTCGTGCCCGTGCTCCTCGCGCTGCTGGTGTTGACCCCGCTGGCGCTCGCCGGCCACCGCGAGCTCGACCTGTTGACCCTCGACGACGACACCCCGCGGGTGCTCGGCGTCCCGCTCTCCCCGACGCGGTTCGTGGCCCTCGTCGGCGCGGCGCTCCTCACCGCGACGGCCGTCTCTGCGATCGGCGTGGTCGGGTTCGTCGGGCTGGTCGCGCCGCACGCCGCGCGCGTGCTCGTCGGCAGCCGTCACCTGCGCGTCATCCCGGTCGCGGGCCTCCTCGGCGCCGGGCTCGTCAGCGTCGCCGACACCGTCGGGCGGACCATCATCGCGCCCGGTCAGATCCCCGCCGGCCTCCTCGCGGCGATCCTCGGCGCGCCGTACTTCGTGTGGCTGCTCTGGCGTTCCCGTCGGTTGCCCGGGTGAGTTCGGAGAAGATCGGCCCCGACGAGACGGCCGCGGACCGTGACGCACGGCAGCTGCGGTCCGTGCGCACCTACCTGACGACGGTCGTCGGCGTCGAGGACGTCCACGCGAGCCTGCGCCGGATCACCTTCGCGACCGGCGATCTCCGTGACTTCCGACCGCTCGGTCCCGACACCTTCCTGTACCTCCTGCTGCCACCACCGGGGCAGCAGACCTTGACGGTGGGTCGGTCCTTCACCTGGCAGGCCTACGCCCGGATGCCCGAGGCGGACCGGCCCGTCGGGGCCTACTACACCCTCCGCTCGTGGCGGCCGGAGACGAGCGAACTCGATCTGCTGTTCGCCCTGCACGACCCCGCAGGTCACGCCACGACGTGGGCGCGGCGGGCCGAGGCGGGTGATCGGGTCGCGTTGTGGGGCCCCCGAGCGACCTTCGATCCTCCCCCCGGCACCGACTGGTTCCTGCTCGTCGCCGACGACACGGGACTGCCCGCCGTCGGCGCGATCCTCGAGACGCTGCCGCCGCACGTGCCGGTCACCGTCGTGGCCGAGGTCGCCTGCCGGGAGGAACGTCACCCGCTCCCGACACGGAGCGCGACGCAGGTGATCTGGCTGCACCGTGACGGGGCGCCGGCCGGCACGATCGCGTCGCGGGTCGCGGACGTGCTCGGCGGCCTCCGCCAGCCGGAGGGCGACGGCTACGTCTGGGCCGGCGCGGAGCGCGACACCGTCAAGGCCGTCCGGCGTCACGCCGGGGAGATCGGGGTCCCGACGAGACGGACCAGCCTGGTCGCCTACTGGCGGCGCGAACCCGACGAGGCAGCCGACGGCTGAGCGGCTGAGCGGCTCGCGGCCAGCGAGTCGTCCCTCGGAGCCCGCGGTGCGAGGGAGCCGCGTGGGGGCCGGCCCCTGCCGTCGAGCCACGTCCCCCGCCGACCGGGCGGTCGGGTGGGCGTACTCTGGCCGGTCGGCTGCATGGAGCAGCGGGACGTCGACGAGGAGCTTCTGATCGTGGGACTGTTGAGCATGTTCGCCAAGGCAGGTGTCGCCAAACGCGTCGTGGACGAGGCGCGGAAGCCGGAGAACCAGCAGAAGGTGAAGGACATGGTGGCGAAGGTGCGCGGCCAGGGTGGCCAGGGTGGCCAGGGTGGCCAGGGCAGCCAGGGCAGCCAGGGCAGCCAGGGTGGCAAGGGCAGCCAGGGTGGCGGGAGCTCACGCTGATCCACGCTGGGCTCGCCCGATGTCG
>NZ_JBBEBZ010000085.1:18308-29019 GCF_040882075.1 Nitriliruptor sp. | reverse complement strand
ACACGGACCTGAACCGTGCGCGTCTGCCAATTCCGCCACCCGCCCAGGAGTGGAGGCGCGGAACGTAGCAACGGGCCGACGGCCGCGACAACGCGCCACCGGTAGGCGCTCACCGCCGTCCGCCGCACCCCCACGCCTCCAGCGCACCCGCAGGGGCGATCCACACCGCACACGCGCGAGGTCGCGCGGGGACGTGCGCCGTTCGGACGGGACCGGTCCAGGGGGTCGTTCGGCTACGTTCCGGCCGGTCCGGTGTGGGTGGAGAAGACCGCCCGCGCTCCGACCACGACCCGAGCCACCTCGGGCCGTCACGAGCGACGACGCGACGCGGGACTCCGGATGGGCGTGCTCCAGGACTTCGAGAAACGGCTCGAAGGTGCTGTCGAGGGCTTCTTCGCGCGCGCGTTCCGGTCCGGCCTACAGCCCGTCGAGCTCGCCAAGGCCGTCCAGCGCTACGCCGAGGACCACCAGCACGTCACCGCCGAAGGCGTGGTCGTGCCGAACGTCTACCGCGTCCAGGTGAGCGCCAAGGACCACGATCGGCTGTCGACCTTCGGCGCGTCGCTGCCCCGCGAGCTCGGCGAGGTGGTGGTCAGCACGGCCGCCGACCGCGGCTGGACCCTGCGCGGCCCGGTCAAGATCCGCGTCGAGGCCTCCGAGGAGGTCCGCGTCGGTCGCTACCGGCTCGCCGGCCGCGTCGAAGCCGTCGGTGACGGCCAGGCGCCGTCCCGCGCGCCGGCCACCTCGGGGCCCCCGGCCAGCGACGATCGCGCAGCCGCCCCGGCCGACGACCGCGCCGCCATCGACCGCACCATGGTGGTGGGCGCCGTCCCTCGGACCAGCCTCGAGGTGCGCGTCGTCGACGGCGGCGACACCTCGCTGCGGGCACCGCTCACCGGATCGCGTTTCGTGATCGGTCGACTGCCCTCCTGCGGCCTGACGCTGCCGGACACCACCGTCTCGAGGGAGCACGCCGCGCTGGTGCGCCGCGGCGACGCGTGGTGGGTCGTGGACCTCGGCTCGACCAACGGCACCAAGGTCAACGGCCGACGCGCCGCCGAGCACCAGGTCGCCACCGGGGACCGCATCGAGCTCGGCGACGTCGTCCTCGAACTGGTGGGCGGCTGACGTGGTCCCCAACGCCCTGCTGACCCTGCTGAAGTTCGCGCTGCTGCTCGGGCTCTACCTGTTCCTGTTCCGCGCCATCCGTGCCGTCGCGGTCGACCTGTACGGGCCGCGCCGCAAGACGGCCCTTCGGCGTCCCGCCGTGGCCACGTCGTCGTCCGACAGCTCACGCCGGACCCGCAAGCCGCCGCGCGAGATCGTGGTCCACGCCCCGACGGGGACCCCCTCGGTACGTCCGCTCGGCAAGCAGGCCATCACGCTCGGCCGTGCCAGCGGCGCCGACATCGTGATCGACGACGTCTACGCCTCGGACGAGCACGCCCAGCTGCTGCCCGACGGCGAGGGAGGGTGGAACGTCCGCGACCTCGGTTCGACCAACGGAACCTTCCTCAACGGCGCCAAGCTGACCCACCCGGTACCGGTCGCCACCGGTGACCAGCTCCGGCTCGGCAAGACGCGCGTGGAGGTCCGCAGGTGAGCGTTGATGGGATCGCCGCCACGGGTGTGACCGACGTCGGGCGCGTCCGGAAGGCCAACGAGGACGCGTTCCACGTGGGTCCACGGCTCGTGGCCGTCGCCGACGGGATGGGAGGCCACCTCGCCGGCGAGGTCGCGTCCTCCACCGCGCTCGAACCGGTCAAGGCGCTCGACGAGGTCGACTTCACCGACGGTCCCGCCGCCATCTCCGCGCTCCGCGAAGCGGTCATCGAGGCCAACCAGACCGTGTCGCGCATGGCCGACGAGGATCCCGCCTACCGGGGGATGGGCACCACCCTCACCGTCGCCCTGATCGAGGGCCGCAGGCTGCACATCGCCCACGTGGGCGACTCGCGGGCCTACCTGCTCCGCGGGGACCGGTTCGCGCAGCTGACCGACGACCACACGCTCGTTCAGCACCTGGTCGACGAGGGGCAGATCACGCGCGAGGAGGCAGCGACCCACCCGCAGCGGTCCATCATCACCCGCGCGATCGGGGTGTCCCCCCACATCGAGGTGGATGCGCTGTCGCTCGAGCTCGACCCGGGCGACCAGCTGCTGTTGTGCTCGGACGGCTTGACCGGCGTCATCGACGACGACGAGATCGCACGGCAACTCGCCACGCGCGACGATCCGGACGAGACCCTGCAACGACTCGTCGACGCGGCGAACGCCGGGGGCGGTCCGGACAACATCACCGCCGTGCTCCTGCGGTACGGGACGCCGACGGCACCGTCGTCGAGCTCGGACGACGAGGACGGTGAGGACACCGGCCCTTTCGGCGGACCTGACCCCGGGACGGGCGGCGATGGCGACGGTGAACGCTCACCGGTGCAGATCGGGACGCGCTCCGAGTCCCACGGTGGCGATTGGGCCCGTCGGCTCGGCAACTACGGCGCCCTGACCCCGACCGGTGGTGGGCCCGGCGCGGCCGACGACGCGGAGGGTCGATCGCGCCGCTGGAAGCCCGGACGCATCCTCGCCGTGCTCGTCGCGATCGCGATCCTGGTGGCCCTCGCCCTGCTCGGTGGGAGGTTCCTGCTCGACCGGTCCTACTACGTGGGCCTCGACGACGAACAGGTGGTCATCTACCGCGGTGTCGACGTGACCGTCGGGCCGGTCGAACTCGGGCGCGTCCACGAGCGCAGCCAGCTCTCGGTCGACGACGTCCCCAGCTGGTACGCCGAAGCGCTCGACGACGGGGTGACGGCCGCCGACCTCGCCGACGCCCGCCGGATCATCGAGAACGCGCCCCGTCGCACCGGATCGGACACCGCGGACGACACCGACGCCGGGACCGACACCGGGACCGACACCGATCCGGGGACCGACGACACCGGGACGGACGCCGAGTCGTGAGCACGGCCCCCGCGAGCGCCTCGCTCCGCCGGCGCGAGCTCACCCTGCTGGTCGGCGCGACCCTCGTCGCGGCCGGGGCCGCCGTGCTCCTCCAGCTCTCCCAGACCACCGACGTCCCCCTCACAGCGCTCACGCCGGCCCTCGCCGTCGGTGCCGCCGGGATGGTCGCTCACGTCGCCGTCCGCTCGTTGGCTCCGGACGCCGATCCCGCGCTGCTGCCGCTCGCGGTGCTGCTCAACGGTCTCGGGTTGGTCTTCGTGCGCCGCGTCGATCTCGCGACCGACGGGACCCTGGCCGTCACCCAGACCGTGTGGTCGATCGTGTCGATCGGGGCGATGTGCGGGCTGCTGCTGCTGATCCGCGAGGTCCGCCAGCTCGGCCGCTACCAGTACACCTTCGGGCTGATCACGCTCGGCCTGCTGCTGTTGCCGATGGTTCCCGGCATCACCGCAGGCACCATCAACGGTGCCAGGCTGTGGGTCCGTGTCGCGGGCATGACGATCCAGCCGGGCGAGATCGCCAAGCTGACGATGATCATCTTCCTCGCCGGCTACCTCGAACGGAACCGCGCGCTGCTGTCGGTCGCGACCCAGCGCGTGGGGCCGCTGCTGCTCCCCGCCGCGCGCTACCTCGCGCCGGTCTTCGTGGCCGCTGGGGTCGCGCTGGTCATCATGGCGGGTCTGCGGGACCTCGGGTCGGCGTTGCTGTTCTTCGGCGCCTTCGTGGCGATGCTCTACATCGCGACCGGCCGCGTCGCCTACCCGATCCTCGGGGGTGCGGCGTTCCTGGCCGGGTCGGCGCTCGCCTACCAGCTGTTCAGCCACGTACGGGTCCGCGTGTCGATCTGGCTCGATCCGTGGAGCCAGGTCCAGGACTCGGGCTACCAGATCGCGCAGTCGCTCTTCGCCCTGGGCACGGGCGGCCTGACCGGCACCGGGCCTGGCTTCGGGCGACCGCAGGACATCCCGTTCAGCGCCACCGACGCGATCTTCGCCGTGGTCGGCGAGGAGCTCGGCCTGCTCGGCGCGTCGGCGCTGCTGCTGGCCTACCTGCTGATCGTCGTGCGCGGCTTCAAGATCGCGCTCACCGCCAAGGACGAGTTCTCCACCCTGCTCGCGGCCGGTCTCACCGTGACCCTGGGGTTCCAGACCTTCGTCATCATCGGCGGGCTGACCCGGCTGGTGCCCTTGACCGGCATCACCCTGCCGTTCGTCTCCTACGGCGGCTCGTCGCTGCTCTCTAACTTCCTCCTGATCGGCCTGTTGCTGCGCATCAGCGACGAGTCCCGCGCGCAGGTGACCGGCCGTGATCGCGCCCGTGATCGCGCCCGTGACCGCGCGGTGCGCCAGGCGGCACGAGCGTGAACCGGTCCATCGGTCGGGTCGCCGGGGTCGTCCTGCTCCTGTTCGGGGCGCTCTTCGTCAACCTCAACGTCATCACCCTGGTGCAGGCCGATGACCTCGCCACCCACCCGGCGAACCGCCGTCTGATCATCCGCGAGTACGCGATCGAACGCGGTCCGATGGTCGTCGGCGAGGAGGTCATCGCCCGCAGCGTCGAGACCGAAGGCGGCGACCTCCGGTACCGCCGCACCTACCCCGAAGGGCCGCTCTACGCCCACCTGACGGGCTACTACTCGTTCATCCTCCAGCGGGCCGCGCTCGAGTCCGCCCTCAACGAGGACCTCACGGGGCGCTCCACCGAGGAGGTGGCGCAGAACCTCGGCGAGCTGCTCGGCGCCAGCGACCGCGCCGGCAACATCGTCGAGCTGACCATCGACCCGGCCGTGCAGCGTGCCGCGGCCGAGGCGCTCGGTGGTGTCACCGGCGCCGTGGTCGCGATCGACCCCACCACGGGTGCCGTGCTCGCCAGCTACGCGAACCCGACCTACGACCCGAACCCGCTGTCCTCCCACGACCCGACCGAGATCCGCCAGACCTGGGAGGCCCTGAACGCCGACGAGGCCCGTCCGTTGGTCGACCGGGCGTTGCGCGAGACCTACCCGCCGGGTTCGACCTTCAAGATCGTGACGGCGGCAGCAGCGCTGGAGGCCGGCGCCGCTCCCGACGACACCTTCGACGACCCCGAGCTGTTCGACGTGCCGCAGACGACCGCCGACATCCCGAACTTCGGCGGCGGGACGTGCAACGACGGGGACCCGATCACCCTGGCCGACGCGCTCCGGGTCTCGTGCAACACCACCTTCGCGGAGCTGGCCGTCGAGCTCGGCGCCGAGGGGCTGGCCGCCCAGGCCGAGCGTTTCGGCTTCAACAGCACGGTGCCCTACGAGCTCAACGTGGTGGAATCGGCCATCCCGAACGAGCAGGACGTGCCCGCCACCGCCCAGTCCGGCATCGGTCAGCGCGACGTGCGCGCCACCCCCATGCAGATGGCGCTGGTCTCCGCCTCGATCGCCAACGGTGGCCAGCTGGTCCGTCCCCACGTCGTCCAGGCGGTCCGGGCGCCCTCGGGCCGGCAGCTGCGGGGACCGGCCGGTGCCTCGTGGGACGTCGGCGGCCCGTCGGGGGACCGTCCGGTGTCGCCCCGCACCGCCGACCAGCTGCGACAGATGATGATCTCGGTGGTCGAGAACGGCACGGGTACCCGGGCCGCGATCGACGGGGTCGAAGTCGGCGGCAAGACCGGGACAGCGCAGACCGGCGGTGACCCGACCGTGTGGTTCATCGGGTTCGCCGAGGAGCGGGTCGCCGTCGCGGTCGTGCTCCCCAACAGCTCACAGGACGCCACGGGTGGTGCCCTCGCGGCCCCCATCGCCCGCGCGGTGATGCAGGCGGCGCTCGACCGCTGATCGGGGTGGCGACCGCCGGTGGTGGGCCACCCGGCCGCTACGCTCGTGCGTCGTGCGATGCGGTCCGACGCGGGCCCCGCACCACCCGCACCACCCGCACCACCACCGGAACACGGAGCCACGGTGAGCGATGGACGTGTCCTGGCCGGACGCTACGAGCTGTCCCGGCTGCTCGGGCGCGGCGGTATGGCCGAGGTCTTCGCCGCCCGCGACCGCTCGCTCGGCCGCGAGGTCGCTGTCAAGATCCTGCTCGACCGGTTCCTCGAGGACGAGAACTTCACCCGCCGGTTCCAGGACGAAGCGCGGCACGTCGCCCGCTTGAACCACCCCAACCTCGTCGCGGTCTACGACACCGGGCAGGACGCCGGTCAGCCGTTCATCGTCATGGAGCTGGTCGAGGGACGCTCGCTCCAGCAGGCCATCGAGGCGGGTGGCCTCACCGAGGACCGTGCCCTCGAGGTCGCCGCCGATGCCGCCGCTGCGCTCGGGTACGCCCACGACCGGGGCCTGATCCACCGCGACATCAAGCCGGGCAACATCCTGCTCGCCGACGATGGGGCCGTGAAGGTCACCGACTTCGGGATCGCCCGCGCGGTCGACAACGAGACCGTCACTCGGACGGCTGCCGTGCTCGGCACCGCGGCCTACCTGTCGCCAGAACAGGCGCAGGGGCTCGACGTCGACGCGCGCAGCGACATCTACTCGCTCGGCGTCGTGCTCTACGAGGCCCTCACCGGGTCGCAGCCGTTCCGGGGCGACACGCCCGTGACCGTCGCCTACCAGCACGTCCAGCAGCCCCCACAGCCCCCGCGTGAGCTCGATCCCGGCATCTCCGCAGCGTCCGAAGCGATCGCGATGCGGGCGCTGGCCAAGAACCCGGCCAACCGGTACCGCGACGCCATCGAGATGCGCGACGACCTGCTGAGCGCACGGACGGGAGGCCCCGTCGCCGCACCGCCGGTCATGAGCCGGGACGAGACCGCCCTGCTCGCGCCTGCAGCCTCGACGACCGTCGTGCGTGGTCGGGACGAACAAGCCCGCCGCCGTGGCGCGACGTACGTGTTGCTCGCCGTGCTCGCCCTCCTGGCGATCGTCGGGCTCGTGTGGGGGTTGACGGCCCTGCTGTCGGGCGGCGACGTCCGGCAGGTGACCGTGCCCGAGGTGATCGGGCTCACCGAGGAGCTGGCCACCGAACGGCTCGAGGCCAACGGGCTCGAGCGCGGCGAGGTCACCGAGCGGCCGGACGACGAACTCGAACCGGGCACGGTCATCGACCAGAACCCGCGGCCAGATGCGTTGGCCGACGAGGGCAGCCGGGTCGACATCGTCGTGTCGACGGGAGCCGACGTCGTCGAGGTGCCCGACATCACCGACCTGCCCGAGGAGGACGCGCTCGCCGAGCTACGCGGTCTCGGGTTGGTGGCCGGCGAGCGGACCCGCGCCTTCGACGACGAGGTCGAGGAGGGTCGCGTCATCTCCCAGGAGCCGGAGGCCGGCGAGGAGGTCCCGACCGGCAGCCGCGTGTCCTACCTCGTCTCCCGCGGCGAGGAGCTGGTCGTGGTCCGCCCGGTGGTGAACCGGTCCCAGGAGGACGCCATCGCGGCCCTCGAGGGCCAGAACCTGGTCGTCTCGATCGACCGCGAGTTCAACGACTCCGTGGCGGAGGGCTTCGTCGTCCGCCAGGACCCGGGAGCGGGCCAGGAGGTCTCGCCCGGGGACACGGTCCGGATCGTGGTCAGCCGCGGCGCGGAACCGGAGCCCGAACCGGAGCCCGAACCGGAGCCCGAGCCCGAGCCCGAACCGGAACCCGAACCGGAACCGGAACCCGAACCCGAGCCCCCGACCGATGGCGGCACGGACGGCGAGGCGGATGGACTGCTCGGCTGAGCGGTGCTCCCTGCGCGGTTGCGGGGCGCTCACGTGGCGCGAACGCCACGCCAGAACCCCGGAACAGCGTCCCGCGCGGTAGCGGGGTGCTCAGGTGGCACGAGCGCCACATCGGGACCCCGGTACAGCATCCCGCGCGGTAGCGGGGTGCTCACGTGGCACGAACGCCACATCAGGACCCCGCGACAGCATCCCGTCCGGACCAGGCGGCAGGGTCCTGCCCCGGCAGTGCGAGCACGGCCCGGCCCGCCGCGACCAGCGACGCCAGCCCCGCACCGAGCGCGACGGCCACCAGCAGCCGTGCCACGACGTCGGGGAGCGAGGTGGGCACGATCGGCGCCGTCAGGGCTCGCAGCAGCAGCACCGACCACACCAGCAACGGCACGCCGGCGAGCGCACCGATCAGCTCCGGGCCGAGACCCGCCCGGCCGCGGACCGCGAGACCGACGCCGACCAGGGCCAGCGCGACCGCCGGCAGCAGCACCAGCGCCGGTTCGCTGTCGGCACCGGGTGGCAACCCGAGGCTGCCAGCCAGGCCGACCGTCCCCGCCGCGACCACCCCGACGAGCGTCACGGTCACGCTGGCGGCGGGGAAGCGCGACGCCGCAGCGACGCCGGCGCCGAGCACCAGCAGCGCGACGAACCCGGCGGGCAGAGCCGACACCGACGGTTCCCAACCGAGCTCACCGGAGACCGTGACGGGTTCACCGTCGACGGTCAACGGCAGCTCCCAGGCGGTGACCCGCTGGGGACCGTCCGCACCGGGATCGACGTTGCGGGGCAGCGTCGGGGTCATCCAGTGGACCCGGTGGTCGTGCCAGGCGTAGGTACCGCCCTCGGCGACGGGCTCCCAGCGAGGTGGTGCGTCCGAGGACGCTTCCGGCGGGACGGTGGTGTCCGCGGCGCCGTACCTCGCGTCGTTGAGCCACCTCGCGGGAGATGCCTCGTTGCGCTCCACCGTGCCGTCCGGCTGGAAGCGCAGGAACGGTTCGTCGTCGTAGCCCGCCACCTCGACCGTGGTGCCCGGCGCAGCGGTCAGTTCGACGAAGGCGTCCCCGCCGCGGACCGCGACCGAGATCGTGTCCGTCGCCGGCTCGACCCCCGTGACGCTGGAGGTGTAGTTGGTCGGTCCGGCGGGATCAGCAGCCGCTGGGGCCGCACCGACGACCAGCACGAGACCAGTCAGCAGCGAGGTGGTGGTGACACGGTGTCGCACGGCACGGCTCCTGCTCGTCACGGGGTGAGCGGTGGCTCGTCGCGGGCGGTCGGCTCCAGCACCGGCCGTCGGCGTGAGCCGATCAGACCACCGACGGCGGCCAACGCGAGCGCCCCACCGACGATCCACACCCACCCAGGGATGCCGCCCTCGTCCGCGGGCGGTTCGGTCGGCAACTCGTCGACACCAGGTGTGGCGGCGGGCTCCTCGGCAGCGTCGGCATCCGGCTCCACAGCAGCGTCCGTGGCCTCGCCGGCGTCGGCCTCCGTGTCGGCGGGGGGCTGGTCCACCGGCGGCGCGGGGGGTGCCGGCGCGTCCGGGTCCGCGTCGGTCAGCGTCAGCAGGACGGCCGGGTCCTCGGCGGGCTCGTCGGGCGTGCCGATCCAGCGGTACTCGAAGCCGTCGCAGCCCTGGAAGACCCGCAGGTGCACCTCGTCACCGAGCTGCCCGTCGACCACCACGTCGAAGGTCACCTCGGGTGCGGGGACACCGCCGTCGACCGCGGTCCAGATCACCACGTCCGGCACGGCCCCGTCCTGGCCACCCTCGGTGCTGACCGTGTACCCGTCCTGATCGTCGGCGGCGAGGTAGGAGAACGCGGCGGGGATCTCCAGTGCCACCTCGGTGGTCGGATCGCCGCCCGCGTCGTCCTCGGTGCCACACCCGTGCCCCATCGCGAGGGTCAGGGTGGTCAGCGATCCCGCCGGCGCGGTGGCGCCACCGGCGACGAACGGGTGGGCGCTGGCGGGCACCACGCCGACGATGAGCAGCGCGGTGGCCGTCACCACGGCGACGGTGAGGGGACGGCGTCGTCGCATCGGGACCTCGTCGGGAGCGTGGGCGGGTGGAGGGTGAGCAGGCGCGAACGCCTCGGGACGCGGCTACCGGACCTCGAAGCCGATGGTGGTCTCCGCTTCGTCGAAGCGACCGATGCCGGCCACCACGCGGACCTGCCACGGCCCGGCGAACCGCAGGTCCTCGATGGTGGCGGTCCAGTGGCCCGGCCCGGCGACGAACGGCTCGACCACGAACGGGCCGATGTCCTGCTCGGTCTGGGTGAACTCGAGCCGCAGATCGGTGACCTCGTCGGTGAGCTGGCCGGTCGCGTCGGAGGCGTAGACGTGGACCGCGTTGAGCCCGACCTCGGCAGGGTCGACGGTGACGCTCAGCCCGATCCCGTCGGTGAGTTCGGTGTCGACGACGACCGGCCCGGCGATCCCGGCTGCCTCCGCGGCCGGCTGGATGGCGACGAGGAAGCCCGTCAGCCCGAGGACCGCGACCAGCAGGACCGCTTCGACCTGCACGACCCGGGTGAGGCGCGACCACGCCGCAGCGCTGGCCGAGACGCGGTCGACCGCCTCCCCGGGCGGCGCGTCGGTGCTGGCGCCGGCGGGCACGGTCCGAGCACTGATGGCGGACACGAGCACGCGCCGGTTGTAGGCGGCGAGACCGACGACGACCCCGACGACCGCGACCTTCGCGAGGAGCGTCCACCCGTACGTCGTCGAGGTGAGCGCGTCCAGCCCGCGGACCAGCGGCAGCACCATCGCCGTCCCCGCGAGCGTCAGCGCGACGACCGACCAGAGCGCCAGCCGGCTGAACCGGGCGACGATCGTGGCGCCACCGACCGGGTCGTCCTCGATCCGTGTCGCGTGGAGCGTGAGCGCCAGCAGGACCAGGCCGCCGAACCACGCGGCCGCGCCGGCGAGGTGGATCGCGTCGCCGCCGACCAGCAGCCAGGTGGGCTCCACGGTGCGCTGGTGACCGTCGAGGAGGTGGGAGGCGAGCGCCAGGGTCGCCGCCGCACCGAGCCACAGCAGCGGCCGCCGCGTCCCCCG
>NZ_JBBEBZ010000085.1:0-18208 GCF_040882075.1 Nitriliruptor sp. | reverse complement strand
TCATGAACCACGGCACGGCCAGGGCGAGCAGCGCGACGAGCCGGACGAGCGACGACTGCCCGAACCCCGAGGTGAGCGTCGCCCCGATGACCCCACCGTCCGTGAGCGCACCGAACACCGAGTACCCCGAGACCGACGCCGCCTGGACGGGCAGGTGCAGGGCCACCGCGACGACACCGAGGATGGCGGCCCGACGACCGACCCGTTCGGCGCGGCGGCGATCCGCGGTGCCTCGCGCGACCGCCACGGTGAACATGACCGCCCCGGCGGCGAGGAGCGTGCCGAGGTACCCGAGGCCGCGGAGCAACGACCCGATCGTGCCGAGGCCGCCACCACTCGGGCCGGCGATCCGAGCGATGGCCTCGTCGTCCAGGGCCTCGCCGGCCCCCACCGTGAAGGTGATGGTGCCGTTGATCGGGTGCGAATCGGCGGAGACCACGCGGTAGACCGCGACGTAGGCCCCGTCGAACAGGTCCGGCAAGGTGACCGCGACCTCGCTGCCATCCCCGCCGTCGACGAGCCCCTCATCGATGCGGACGGCGTCCGCGTCGAACACGCGCAGCGCACCGTCGTTGGTGGAGACGGGCTCGTTGAACGTGAGCCGCACCTCGTCGGGTG
The DNA here is from genome assembly GCF_040882075.1 of Nitriliruptor sp. Taxonomy (NCBI): domain Bacteria; kingdom Bacillati; phylum Actinomycetota; class Nitriliruptoria; order Nitriliruptorales; family Nitriliruptoraceae; genus Nitriliruptor; species Nitriliruptor sp. The sequence continues at coordinate 17,590 of NZ_JBBEBZ010000085.1, read as the reverse complement.
AGGTGTCCACCGCGTCACCCTGGGCTGGCGTCGAGCCCGTGAGGACGGCGTGCGCCGACGCCGGCGCGGCTGGCCAGAGCAGCAGGACGGCGAGGACGGCCATCACCGTCGCGGCCAGGAGCCGGCGTCGCGATGGGACCCGTTGCGCCGCGACGGGACGGGCTCCCGCGCGGCCGGTGGCCGTGGGACTTCGACTGGACACTGGGGCCTCTCGGGTCATCCGACCGGGCCGGCGAACGCCGGCCGCGGCACCGTGTCGTCAGGCGAGCGCCGCGTCAACGCCCAGAGGGCCGCGACACCGACCAGCTCGGTCACGTGGGTGAGCTCGGAGAGGATGGTCGCGCGGCCGGCCACGAGGTCCATGGCGCCAGCGAGGGTCGCGACCACCGCGGCCACCGCGGCGATCGGCAGGACGCCCGCGGCGCGGCGCGGCTCCCAGGCAGCCAGCAGGAGGCCCGCACCGAGAGCGAGCTCGAACGCGCCGAGGTCACGCCCGAGGTGGATCGCCGGGCCGACCAACCCCACCAACACCGGGACAGCCAGCACGAGCTGGACGACGCCGGCGAGACCGACCAGCACCTGGAGGTGCCGCGTCCGGCGATCGACGAGCGCTGCCCGGTCCTCGGCCAGCGCGACCAGGATCGGGGCGGTCAGATCGGGCACCACGTCCGCCACCGCCACGGTCACACGACGGTTCACCTTCGGCAGCGCCGCCGCGTAGCGGTCGCACCCGGTGCACACGTCGAGGTGACGCTGCACCTCGACGGCGGACAGGACCGCGTCCTCACCGTCGAGTGCGGTGGAGACCGCCTCGCGGACGACGGCGCAGGCGGGGGAGGTGGGTTTGGTCACGGCGCGACCTCGAGGCGGCGGGCGTCACGCGAGACGGCGAGAGGACCATCCGCGTGGAGGGTTCGTTCGAGATGGTCGTACCTCGTGGCCCGGTGGTTCCGACCGGGCGTCCGACGACCCCACCGGTTCGACATCGGGCGCGGAACGCACGCTCGACGGCGGGTGGTCAGCGGCGTGTCGCCCGTGCCGCACGCAACCCGGCGACCCCGGCGAGCAGGCCGAGCAGGCCCGCGCCGAGCGCGACGTACACGAGCGGGTCGGTCCCGGCGTCCGCGGCGTTCGCAGCGGATGTGGTGGCGAGCTCGGCGTCATCCGTGGCGGTGGTCGGCTCGTCGGTGACGTCGTCATCCTCGGCACCGTGCTCGACACCGTGAGCGTCACCGGTCGCGGCCGTCAGGGTGATGGACGGTGCGGGGTAGGCGAGCTCCGCCTCAGGGTCGTCGGAGGTCTCGATCCAGGCCGCCTCGGATCCGTCGACGCAGGTCTGAACAGCGGGGAAGGTGAGGGTCTCGCCCGCAGCGTCGGGGAACTTGACCGACAACCCGAAGTCGCGGAACTGGTCATCGGCCAGCTCCTGGCCGGCATCCGCGGTCCAGGTGACGACCTTGACCCCCTCCGTGACCGATGACCCGTGCATCTCGACCGGCTCGTCGTACGGACCGATCTCGGTCGTCGCGGTCCAACCCGGCAGCTGCTCCGGCTTGACGCTGATGACGCCGTCGGGGATCCGGACCGCGACTTCGCTGGTCGCCTCGCCGTCGCAGCCGTGGGGGACGCGGATGTCGATCATCGCGTAGCCATCGGCGGTGGTCGAGCTCGGGTTGGCGGTCACGTGTGCGGCGGCGGGGGCGGCCACCAACAGGGAGAGCACGCTCCCGAGCAGGAGCGAGGTGGTCGCGCGGCGGCGGGCGGTGTGGTGGAGGTGCATGCGGGTGGTCTCCTGTGGCGGGCTGCGTCGGGCGCGGCTGGACGGTCGGATCTCGACAGGAGGTCGCGCACGCCCCACGGGTGGTTCCGAACCGGTCTGGGCGTCGCGCCGGACCTACGCTGTGCGCGCACCACCCCACCCGATCCCACACGCCGGGAACCGATGGACGAGCTCACGCGACTACTGCGGGCAGCCGCCGATGGCGACCGGCTGGCGTTGTCGAGCTTCATCCGCCGGACGCAGGCCGACGTGTGGCGCTTCTGCGCCCACCTGGTCGACCCTGGGGTCGCCGACGACCTGACCCAGGAGGTCTACCTGCGGGCGCTGCGGTCGGTCGGGGCGTTCCGTGCGGACAGCTCCGCCCGCACGTGGCTGCTGACCATCGCGCGGCGGACCGCGGCGGACGAGATCCGTCTCCGACAGCGACGGCGACGCCTGCCCGAGCCCGTCGTCGGCAACGAACCCGACCACAGCGCCCACCACGCCCTACGGGACCTCGTCGCGCACCTGCCCGACGACCGCCGCGAGGCGTTCGTCCTGACGCAGGTCCTCGGTCTGTCCTACGCCGAGGCCGCCGAGACTGCCGGGGTCCCGATCGGCACCATCCGCTCGCGGGTGGCGCGAGCGCGCGAGCAGCTCGTCAGCGAGGTCACCTCGGAGGTCGACACGGACGAGGGGCGCGAGCTGCGCTGACGCTCGCTCGACCGTCCGAGGCCGCCACGCATCCGCGGGCGCCTCTCAGGCGTGTGCAGCGGCCCGGAGACTCGCGGCGCGGTCGTGGTCGCCAGCCGCGTCGAGCAACTCGGCCTCGACCGACCGGAGCTCGGCGACGGCCTGCGCGATCTCCGGATCGTCACCGAACCGGCTGACCACCCGTTCGAGGACGTCGATGGCCTCGTCGACGCGGCCGAGCTCGGCCAGCAGCCTGGCCCGTTCGCCCTGGGCAGCCGCCGCCTGCGAGCGAGCGCCGACCTCGGCGACGGCAGCGAGCGTCTCGGCCTCGGCGAGGGCCACCACGGCCTCCTCAGCGCGGTCGAGACCGCGGAGCGCGGCAGCCCGGACGCGCTGGGCCATCCCGAGCTGTTCGGCCTCACCGGGCAGGGCACTGTCGAGCTCGTGGGCCAGCGCCGTCGCCGCGTCGAGGGTCTCGAGGTGGCGCCCGAGCGAGAGGAGGGTGGCGCCACGGTTGACCCGCCCGCGGATGACCTGCTCACGGGTGACCGGGTCCGTGGCGGTCCCGAGCTCGGCGATGAGCTGGTCGTAGGTCGCGACGGCACCGAGCGCATCGCCAGCGGCGTCCTGACACGTACCGGCGTGGAGCAACAACATGGCCAGCTCGTGGATCTGGTCCGGGTCCTGCTCGTCGAACGGGAGGCTGTCGCAGGCCGTGAGCGCCGCGTCCGCGGCGGCGTCCAGGTCGCCGAGCTCGGCGAGGATCGCCGAACGCTCGAACCACGCGGTGAACGCCGATTCGCGCACGACGGGATCGGTCAGGTCCACCGCTCGGGCGAGGAGCGCGTCACACGCGGCGAGCGCGGCCGTCAGCAGGCCGGCCTCGTGCTGCTCGAGGATCGCATCGGCCGCCGCACGCAGCGACTGGGGGTCGATCGGGACGTGCACGTCCGGCACCTCCAACATCTCGACGGGTCGGTCGACGAGCCAAGGTAGCCACGCTCACCAGCGCAGCAACGCTCCCACACCCTCGTGCGGTTGCAGGGGTCCAGCCGCCTCGTCGTCGACCGGGGTGACGAGCGCACCCGTCGCGACCGCCTTCTCGATCATCCGCTCGACGAACAGCGGTTCACGGTGCAGCTCGAGCTGCTCGGACGCCGCGGCCACGCCCTCGACCCGCGGGTGGAGGGTGTCCTCGGAGGACCGGTAGCCCTCGACCTCGAGGTCGGAGACGTACAGCAGGTGCATGACGCGACCCTCGTTGAGCGCCGCGCACACCTTGCGCAGGCCGACGGCGGCGCCGTGGCCGCCGAGGCCCCGCTCGATCGCTTCGTCGACGAGGTCGGCCTCGCGCTTGCGGTGCACCGACCGGAGCAGCGGCCAGACCCGCGCGGCGACCACGTGGGGAGCCTCGGTCTCGAAGGTCTCGTCGGCGACGAGGACGCGCACGCCGGTGTTGTCCGCGTCGCGCACCAGCTGCGCCACCTCCTCGCGGAGCTTCGGGTTGCCGGCGACCACGACACGGTCCCAACCGCGCTTCTCGATGTTCTCGGCGAGGTCGGTCACGACGCTCTTGAGGAAGCGGTGCAGGTTGTCGTCGAGCCGCGCCTCGAAGTCGTCACGGTCCGAGCCGCCGGACAGGCCGTGGCCCGTCCCTCGGATGAGCTGCGAGCCCTTCTCCCGGGCCATGACGTCGTCCTCGACCTCGAACTGGCTGCTGCTCAGCTCCTCGACCACGCCGACCGACCAGGTCAGGACGCGGGCGGTCTCGCGGGTGACGTTCAGGATCCCGGCGGCACGGCCCTCGTCGAGCGCGGCGACCAACGGACGCACGTACGCGCCCTCGTGGTGGACGACCCGGTCGGCGAACGGGATCTGCAGCGACACCGTCTCGGTCCGACCCGACCCGACGCCGACGAACAGCGCGCGGCCCCGACCGTAGGCGTGCGGGTCCACCAGGCGATCGAGGTCGGCCTGGACCTCGCCCAGCCGTGCCTCGACCTCCTTGGCCAAGGCCGGGTCGCGCGCCTGAAGGTCCGTCTTCAGCGCCTTGATGCGGCTGCGGAGCTCGAGGGGAGCGGTCGGTTGCGGGTCCGCCGCGCGATCGGGGGTGATCCCCACGTAGAAGGAGAGCACCCCGCGATCGTCGTCGAAGCGGAGCAGGTCACGGATGCGTGCGTCATCGAGAGTCATGGGTCCGACACTAACCACCGGCCGGCGTGGTCGATAGGGCGGTCGACACGGCCGGGCGGGCGGGGTCCGACCGTCCGGCGAACGACGGTCCCGCCGCGCAGGGCTACCGTCACGGCATGAACCGCGCCATCCGCGCCATCCGCGCCATCCGCGTCGCACGCTTCCAGGGCGTCGAGGTCCGCCTCGATCCGTCCCTGGCGCTGCTCGCGGTGGTGCTGGCCTGGTTGCTGTTCACCCGCTTCTCGCCGACCCACGGGACGGGCGTCGCCGCCGCCATGGCCGCCGTCGCCAGCCTGCTGTTCTTCGCGTCGATCCTGGCCCACGAGCTCGCCCACGCCCTCGAGGCGCTCCACCGCGACATCCACGTCGGCAGCATCACCCTCCTGCTCTTCGGCGGCGTGACCGAGATGCACCGGGGTCCCGAGCACCCCCGGGACGAGTTCGTCGTCGCCGCCGTCGGCCCCTACGCGAGCCTGGTCTGCGCGGCCGTCTTCGGTCTCGTCAGCGCCGGCGCAGCGGCCTTCCTGACCGGTCCGGCCGGAGCGGCGGTCCTCGAGGTCAGCCGGCTGCTGGCCTACCTGAACCTCCTGCTCGCGGTCTTCAACCTCGTCCCCGGCGCCCCGCTCGACGGCGGCCGCGTCCTGCGGGCCGCGATCTGGTACGTCACCGGCGACCGGCACCGGGCGGTGCGGTCCGCAGCGCGCGCCGGCCAGCTGTTCGCCGTGGTCACCTTCGGGTTCGGGATCCTCGAGCTCACACGCGGGCTGGCCGTCGCCGCGATCGGCGGGATCTGGTGGGTCGTCATCGGGGTCTTCCTGTTCGGCGCGGCCCGCGCCGAGCTGCGCCGTGCGGACCTGCTGGCGCTCTACGCGGGGAGGACCGTGGCGGACATGCTCGGTCCGGGCCCCCTCGTGGTCGACCCGGACCGGCCGCTGGACACCCTGGAGTTCGGACCCGGCAGCGACGATCACCTGCTGGTGGCTGGAGGCACGGACGGGGACGACCCGATCACCGGCTGGCTCGACGCCGCAACCGTCCGAGACCTGCACCCGACCGACCGCACGCTCCGCACGGCGGGCGACCTGGCTGAGGACGTCGGAGCGTTGCCGATCGTGACCGCCGACACACCGCTCGAGCAGCTCGTGCAGCGGTTCCTCGGGTCGGAGGAGGACCACCTCCGGATCGTGGACGAGGGCCGGACCATCGCCGTGCTCTCGGAGCGTCGGACGGCCCGCGCGCTGCGGGAGCTCGGCGCAGGCGATGCCGGTCCGCGCCGCGTGCCGGCGACCTCCGATGCGGTGGGACGCGGCTCGTGAGCGACACCTCGCTGCGGGCGCGCCACGACCACGACGGCGGCCGGCACCGGCCGACCCGGCCCGCGCACGCGCCGGGTCGTGCCCCACGGCCGTCGATGCTCCGCGCCGTGACCTACGCCGTCACCCTCGCCCTCGTGGTCTGGGCCACGATCGCGACCCCCCTGCCGTACGTGGAGTACCGACCCGGCCGGCCGAGCGAGATCCCCCCGCTGATCGAGGTGGAGGGGACCGACACCACCCCGATCAACGGTTCGACCGCGCTGCTGACCGTGTTCCTGCGCGATGCGACGCCCTACTCGGGTCTGCGCGTGCTGCTCGACCCCGCACGCCAGCTCTCCCCGGCGGCCACGATCGCACCGAACGGGTTGACCCCCGAGTTCTTCGAAGCCCAGCGCGACACCTTCGCGGACGCCTTCCAGGTCGCCACCGCGGTCGGCGCCCGGGCCGCCGGCGTGGAGGTCGAGATCACCACCGAGGTGCGCGTGGTCGACGTCCTCGAGGGCAGCCCCGCCGACGGGGTCCTCGCGCCCGGGGACCGGCTCGTCGCGGCCGACGGGCGCCCGCTGTCGGATGCCTCCCAGCTGCAGGCACGCACCCGAGGGGCCGACGACGGCGACCAGCTCCGGTTGACCATCGACCACGCGGGATCCGAAGGCGACGTCACGGTGCGGCTGACGACCCTCGGTCGCACCGACCAGGTGGGCCTCGGGATCCTGGCCGAGACCGCCACGAGCGGGCTCGACCTGCCGTTCGAGGTGTCCCTCAGCTCGACCCGGATCGGGGGTCCCTCCGCGGGGATGATGACCGCCGTGACGCTGTTCGACCTGCTCAGCGAGGAGGACCTGATCGCCGGTCGGACCATCCTCGGCACGGGCACGGTCGGCATCGACGGTCGTGTCGGACCCGTCGGCGGCGTGCCCGAGAAGGTCCGGGCCGCAGCTGCCTACGGCGCCGACCTGGTGCTCGTGCCGCAGGCCCAGCTCGAGGCGGCACAGCTCGCGGCACCCGAGGGGCTCACGGTCGTCGGCGTGGCCACCGTCGACGACGCCATCGCGGCGCTCCGGCGCCCCTAAGGCGCCGGCGCGGAGGCGGGCGTGTCCGTGCCGTCACGCGCGTCACGTGCGGCGACGCAGCGACGCACGAAGGTGCCGAGCAGGCGCATCCCGACGGTGGTCAGGACCGACTCCGGGTGGAACTGCACACCCTCGATCTCGAGCTCACGGTGGCGCAGCCCCATGATGAGCCCGTCCGAGGTCTCGGCCGTCACCTTGAGCACGGCGGGGAAGCTCTCGCGGTCGACCACCAGCGAGTGGTACCGGGTCGCATCGAACGGCACGGGCAGGTCGGCGAGGACGCCCTCGCCCCGGTGGTAGATCGGCGAGGTCTTGCCGTGGACGAGCACGGGTGCCCGGACCACCTCGCCACCGTAGATCTCGCCGATGCACTGGTGCCCGAGGCACACCCCGAGCAGCGGTCGACGGCCGGCGACCTCACGGATGGTGTCGTTCGACAGACCCGCGTCGGAGGGGTCGCCCGGCCCGGGTGAGATGACGACACCGTCGGGCAGATCGGCGCCGAGCTCCGCCACGGTGAAGGCATCGTTGCGGACGACCTCGACGACGGCACCGAGCTCGCCGAACTCCTGGGCGAGGTTGTAGGTGAACGAGTCGTAGTTGTCGACGATCAGCAGGCGGGGCCCTCGGCTCACGACGGTCCCTTCCCGGTCAGCCTGCGCCGGAGCGCGTCACGGTCCAGCTGGCCCACGACGTCGACCGGCAGCTCGTCGAGCAGCTCGATGTGGTCGGGCACGGCGGGCGGGGGGAGCAACGCGTGACAGTGGGCGAACAGCCCCTCGACGTCCACCTTGGCGCGCTTGGCCGCGACGACCCCGGCGAGGAGCTGTGCGCCCGCGTCATCGGTGACGACCGCGGCGGACAGCACCGACGGGTGACGCACGAGCACGCTCTCCACCGCGTGGGGTGCGACCAGCTCACCGTCGCGGCGGACCACCTCGCTGGCGCGGCCGAGGAGGGTGTAGACACCGCCTTCGTCGGCGGTCGCGAGATCGCCGGTGACCAGCCACCCGTCCCGGAACGTCGAGGTCGTGGCCTCCTCCCGCTGCCAGTACCCGTCGGCGACCTGGGGGCCGGCCACGAGCAGCATCCCGGGGGTGCCGGGCGGGACCGGCGTGGTGAGGTCGTCGGGCTCGACGAGCAGCGCCACGGTGTCGGTCACCGGCAGCCCGATGGAACCGTCGGCGACCCGGCCGTAGACCGGTTGGGCGTGGGTGAGCGGCGACGCCTCGGCCAGCCCGTAGCCCTCGCGGACGCGCGCACCACCCGTGCGGCGTTCGACGTCGGCGGCGACCTGCGGCGACAGGGGGGCGCCGCCGGTGACGATCACCCGTAGCGAGGACAGGTCGCGGCGCCGGTCGCTGGAACCGAGCAGCTGCGTCAGGCGGTCCGGACCCGTGGGCCACAGCGTCGGCCGGTCGCGTTCGATCGTGGCGGTGAGCTCGCCCGCGTCGGGACGGTCGACCAGGATCAGGGTGGCCGCGGCGAGCACCCCGGTCAGGACCCCCAGCGTGAGCGGGACGGTGAGGTGCAGCGGGTCGGTCACCAGCATCCGTTCGCGGCCGGCCTGGACGTCGGGGACCCACAGCCGCCCTTGGAAGGCGTTCGCGACGAGGTTGGCGTGGCTGAGGACCACCCCGCGCAGTTCGCGGGCACGCGGGCGGTAGGCGATGACCGCGGGGTCGGACGGGGACGGTCCCGCCGGCCGCCGGCGGCCGCTGGTCTCCTCCGTCAGCAGGTCCGCCAGCCGGACGGTGTCGCCGGGGACGGCGGGACGCAACCCGCGACCGGAACGGACGTCGGGGAGCCGCGGTCGCGGCAGCCGGTCCCGCAGGCGACGCCTGATCCACTCGTCGCCGCGGACCTCGACCACGACCTCGGGGGCCTGGTCCTCGCCCTGCAGGGACGACAACGCCCACCGGGTGCCGACGGCGGCCGCGACGGCGGCGTCCCGGGCCACCCCAGCCAGCAGGTCCGCGCGGGTATCGGGGTCCACGGGCACGGCCACGGCGCCGAGCCGCCAGACGGCGAACAGCACGACGGGCGCTGGCTCGCCGAGCGGCAGCGCCACGAGCACCCGGTCACCCGCGCCGATACCGGCCGCAGCCAGCGCCGTCGCCACGCGGTCGACACGGTCCCGCAGGTCCACGAACGAGGTGGTCCGCCCCTCGACCAGCAGCGCGTCCCGGTCGGGGAAGTCCCGCGCCGCATCGTCGAGGAACCGGGGCAGCGCGACGTCCGGCAGCCGGTAGGTCGGCGGGACGCCCGGGGGGTAGGCCCTGACCCACGGGCGGGGCAGGGACCCCGCCTCCGGGAGCGAGGGGCGACGGGCACGGACCACGGGCGGGGTTGCTCCTCGACGGGGGATGCGGCGTGCGACCGTCGCGACGAGAACACGCGCGGTCGTCGTGACGCGGGTGTGCGGCCGTCGCGAAGTGCGACCGTCCGAGCCTACCGCTGCTGCCGGTAGCGTCCCCGGTCACCGCCGAGCACCTCGGAGCTCCCGTGGCCACCCCGTCCTTCGCGCTCGCGGGCTCCGCCGCGATCATCGACGCGGCCCTCGAGGAGCAGCTCGCGGTCGTACTCCCGCGGCTGACAGGTCTGCACCCCAGCCTCGGGCCGGTCAGCGATCACCTCGCCACGTTCATCGCCGGCGGCAAGCGGGTGCGTCCGACGCTGCTGCTGCTCGGGTACGCCGCCGGGGGTGGAGCGGACCGCGGCGACGTGCTCGGACCGGCGCTGGCCCTCGAGCTGCTGCACACCTGTGCGCTGCTCCACGACGACGTCATCGACCGAGCCGCGACCCGCCGGGGACGACCGACGGTGCACCACGCCGTCGCCGCCGAGCACCGCGCTGCGGGCTGGGGCGGTGACGCGCTCGCCTACGGCGAGGCGGTCGCCATCCTCCTCGGCGACCTCGCGTTCGTCCAGGCCGACGAGCTGTTCCTGAGCGCAGCCGTGCCGACCGAGGCCCTCCTCGCGGGGCTCCGCCGGTTCACGGTCCTGCGCGAGGAGGTCATGGCCGGCCAGTACCTCGACCTGCACGCCGCCACGGCCCGGATCACCGACCGCGATCTCGCGCTGACCATCGCCACGCTCAAGTCGGGTCGCTACTCGGTGTCGCGCCCCCTCGAGATCGGCGCCCTGCTGGCCGGCGGAGCACCGGAACTGATCGACGGGCTCGGTGAGGTCGGTGACCCGCTCGGACGAGCGTTCCAGCTCCGCGACGACCTGCTCGGGGTCTTCGGGGAGGAGGCCACCACCGGCAAGTCGGCGGACTCGGACCTCGCCGAGGGCAAGCGGACGCTGCTGATCGCCGAAGCCGCCGACCGCCTCGGCGCCGCTGACCGGGCCCGGCTCGAGGCCGGTCTCGGCGATCCCGACCTCGCACCCGACGAGGCGGCGGTCCTCCGCGGGCTGCTCGAGAGCTTCGGCGCCCGAGCCGCCACCGAGGCCGAGGTCGCCCGCAGCGTCGACGAGGCGCTGGCGGCGCTCGATCGCCTCGACCTCCCCCCGGCCGTCGCCGACGAGCTCACCGCCGTCGCCCGTCAGCTCGGCGACCGCACCTCGTGACGCCGACCAGCGGTCGAACGACGCCTCAGGCGACCTCGACCGGCTGCGGCGCCGGGGCACCCATCGTCGGGTCCTGCTCGAGGATCCGCTCGACCTGCGGGAAGACGGTCGTGAACAGCACCGTGATGGCCACGGCGATGAGCAGCACCAGCAGGAGGATGCGCACGGGGCGAGGCACGTCGTCGGCTCCGGTCGTGGCGGGTAGGTCGGGGATCAGGCTGCGGCGCTCGCGGGCGGTTCGATCGGCTGCGCGTCGACGCCGTCCGCAGGTCCGACCAGCTCGCCCCAGGCGATCAGGCGCTGGGCCGCGCTGAACCGCGGGTGACAGGTCGTCAGGGTGATGGTCGGTGCACCGAGGTCGATCGGGTCGGGGTCGTCGACCACCCAGACGTCGGTCGGGGACACCACGCGCTGTTCACGGTAGGCGTAGACCCACTCGACCCCCGCGCGATCGACCACGTGGATCGTGTCGCCGGGGGCGAGCTCGTCGAGCCGGCCGAAGGGTTCGCCGTAGGTGGTCCGGTGGCCGGCGATGCCGAGGTTGCCCTCCGCGCCGACCTGGGCCGACGCGGGGTAGTGGCCCGGCCCACGCTTGAGGTCGGCCAGCGACGTGCCCTCCACGACGAAGAGGACCTCGTCGTGGACGACGGGGTCGCCGTCACGTTCGAACCAGAGCGCGGCGAAGGCGTCGCCGATCTCGAGCTCGGCGTCGGGCTCAGGTTCGGCATCGGGCTCGGCGGCCGGCAGGGTGGTGGTGACCTCGGCGAAACGGTCGGCCAGGCCCTGCTGCTCCTGCTGGGTCTCGAGCCCGGTGAACCACAGCAGGTACACCACGTACAGCAGCACGATGCAGCCCGCGACGATCAGGGTCCAGCCCACCCCACGCACGACCCGGACCACGCCAGCCTCACCGTCCTCGGCCCGCCTCGGGCCGGCGCGGATCGTACCCCGCTAGCCTCCCGCCCCCGGCGGCTACGAACCGCCCGCACGCCACGTCGATACCACGAGGCACCCCATGCCGAAGAGCAAGCACCGCCGCAAGGGTCGGCAACGTCCCCGGGCCCACCAGACCGTGGAGCCGCCCCGCAACCCGACGCCCTCGGCCCCCTGGATCGCGCCGACCGGCGTCGGCCTGCTCATCGCCGGCGTCGCGGTCATCCTCCTCGGCTACCTCGTCCTCAACGACGTGACCGGCAGCTGGCCGATCTTCGGGCCGAACTGGGGCCTGGTGAGCGGGTTCGTGCTGCTCATCGCCGGCTTCCTCGTGCTCGTGCGCTGGCGGTAGCGCAACCCGGGCACCACCCGGGCCCATCCGTTGCGTCGTGCGTTACGCGCACGCCTGGAGCTGCACCGGCCCTCTCGGCGCGGGGAACGCTCGCGTTTCCCACAGCTCACCCCCTCCGTCCACAGGCCACCGGCCGTTCGGTCCACCGTGCGCGCCGGTCGTCCACAACCGTCGTCCACAGCGCTGTGGACGACGGTGATGCCGCAACGTCGCAGGTCACGGGCGTCATCCGCGGTGGACGGCGGCCACCGCGAGGGTGCCGACGGATCCGGGGACGGCCGTCGGGCGCGCTCCCGACCCCGGTACCGTCGTCCCGGCGGCGCCGGACCGCCCTCCCGCTCGTGACCGTCAGGAGCTGCCGTGCCGATCTACGAGTACGCCTGCGCCAGCTGCGACGAACGCACGGAGCGGTTGCTGCCGCACGACCGGGCCGGCGATCCGGGTCCGTGCCCCGCGTGCGACGGTCGGCTCGAGCGTCGCTTCAGCCGGATCGCGGTCAAGCTCGAGGGGTGGGGCTTCTCGGCGACCGATGGGCTGGTCCCCGACCGGCCGGGACGGGGCGACTTCAAGCAGGTCCGCGAACGCGCCGAACGCCTGAGCAGCGGCGAGTCCTGACCCGGTCGCTCCGGTGCTGCTGCGGCAGCTCAGCTCGGCCGGAGCAGCTCGGTGCGCTCGTGCATGCGCTGGCCGCAGTGCGACGGCGGGCGTGACGTCCCACGGACGAGCAGCAGCACCTCGGTCCCGCACTCCTCGCACCAGAACAGGGTGCGCTCGTCGGGATCGACCGCCGTCGGGTCGAGGACCTCGTCGTCGCCCGGTGCGCCCATGCGGGCGCCGTGCGCCAGACCGCGCAGGTTGCCCACGATGAACCGGTAGACCATCCACCCGAGCACGGGACCGAGCACGTACGCCCAGCCGACGTTCGCCCCGACGACACCGCCGACGACCAGGACGACGAGCACCAGGGCGAGCTTCCAGGCCACGGGCCGACCTCGGATCGTGGGGACGGGGCGTGACCAGGGTGCCACGCCGCGTGGACGGCGCGGGACACCCGGTCAGCTGCGGTCCGGACCGGCACGATCGAGGCGGCGTGCGACCCCGCCCCGGCGCGGGTCCCCGGCGCCTCGGTACCCTCCCGCTCGCCGGACGAGCCGTCCGGTCGCGGGGCCGTAGCTCAGTTGGCAGAGCGCTGCCTTTGCAAGGCAGATGTCGTCGGTTCGATTCCGATCGGCTCCACTCCGCGTGACCACCCCGGTCGGGTGCGGCTCGCGTCCGCTCAGCCGCGCCCGCCTCCCGGCCCGCGCTGCCACCGTCCGTCCGCCCGCGCGGCCGTGCTCGTCCAGTCGAGTGGTGCGGGGTACCGGGTCATCGGGCTCGGGAGGACCCGTTGCGACGTGGTCGAGTGCGCGCCACGCCGCTGCGCATGGGCCACCGACCTGGTTGGACCTCCTCGCTGCACCGGCCGAGAGGACCACCGATGAGGATCGTCGCCGTCAGCGGGGTCTGCGACCCGCGTTGTCTCGTCCCGGGCGCCGTGCCCTCCGGGACCGAAGCGCACCTGTACGGATCGGTGCACGGCCTGGCCACCGCCGGCCACGAGGTGGTCGTCCACGGCCCCGACCGCGGCCACCTCGACCCGGCGGCCACCGGCGAACTCGTGCTCGATCCGGCCCCCACCGGCGACATCGACGTGGACGACGCCACCGATGCCCACGCCGCGGCGGCAGGTATCGATCGGTTCGCCGCGGGGCTCGCCAGCCGCTGGCGTTCGAACCCGCCGGAGCTCGTGCACGCCCACGACTGGTTCGCCGGAGCCGCGGCCCGACGTGCCCTCCACGCGGTACGTGGCGACATCGGCCGGATCCCGCTGGTGGTGACACTCCCCGCGCTCGGCCACGTGCACCGCCGACACCTCGGCGCGACCCCGTACAGCTCGCCGCTTCGGCTCGCGGTGGAGAGCGACCTCGCACGGTCCGCCGATCTGCTGCTGGCCACCTGCATCGATCAGCACCGCGAGCTCCTCGGGCTCGGGGCGCACCGTGACCGCACCGTCACCGTGCCGGAAGGGGTGGATGGTGCGCGCTTCACCACCCCACGTGCCCGACGGCCGAAGGCCAGCGTCCCCGTCCTGACCGTCAGCGACCTCGCGCCCCACCGCGACACCGAGTCGGTCATCGCTGCGGTCGCACGCGTCCCCGACGCCACCCTCACGATCGTCGGTGGCCCGCCGGCCAGCCGGCTCGCGACCGACGCGCGCGTGGCCGAGCTCCGCGCCCTGGCTGCGCGGCACGACGCGATCGACCGGGTGCGCTTCACCGGCCGGGTGCCGCACGCCGAGATGCCGGCGCTGTTCGGCGCCGCTGATGTGGTCGTCCAGGTGCCGTGGTTCACCGGCTTCGGCCGGGCCGCGGTCGAGGCGCTCGCCTGCGGTCGACCGGTCATCGCCAGCGCCGTCGGAGGTCAGCTCGAGACCGTGGAGCACGGCGTCAACGGCGTCATCGTCCCTGCCCGCGATCCGCACGCGCTCCACGATGCCCTGCGCAAGCTCGTGACCGACGGTCGCTGCCGCGCCGTGCTCGGCCACGCTGCACGGCCGCGGACCCTCGACCGGTTCGGCTGGCCACGTGTCACCGAGGCGACGATCGACGCCTACGACCGTGCGCGACGGGCGGCCGAGGTCGCCGATCTCGCCGAGCAGGCGCCGGTCGAGGTGGCAGGGTGAGCCGGGACCACAGCGGCGACGAGACCGACGTCCACCCCGGCGGTGACGCCAACGACGTGCAGCGCGTCACCGACCGCCCCGGCGTGACGGTGTCCCGGAACGTCGATCACCCACCCGAGGCGGTCATGGCGGTGCTGCTCCGCGCCCCCACCTTCCCGGTGTGGGTGGTGGGGCCGGGACGGGTCGTCGACGTCGACGGCGCGTGGCCCGGTGTCGGCTCGGGGTTCACCCACGAGACCGGACGGGGCCCGCTCAAGGTGCGGGACCGCACGATCGTGCAGTTCCTCGACCGGGACAACGGTCGCATCACCCTGCTGGCGTGCGTCTGGCCCGTCGGTGAGGCGCTCATCCAGATCCACGTCACCCCGCACGGGCAGCACGGCAGCCGGGTGGTCATGCACGAACGGCCCGTCGCCGGTCCGGGGTCGTGGCTGCCGCAGATCGTGTACCGGCCGGCGCTCCTCGGCCGGAACCTGGTGTCGATCCGGCGGCTCGAGCGGCTGGTCGCTCGCGCCGAGGGCCACCGGTGAGCGGGCTCACCCCACCCGACCTCGGGTCGCCGGACGCGCCCTTCGCCCCGCTGCCGGACCCGCGCCCGCCGCTCGCGGGCCCACGCTCGGCGGAGGTGGTGGTGGTCGGCGGAGGGATCGTCGGCGCGACGACCGCGCTCCAGCTCGCCGAACGCGGCTTCGAGGTGGTGCTGCTCGAGGCCCACCGCATCGCGGGGGGGACCTCCGGGCGATCGACGGGCAAGGTGACCAGCCAGCACGGCCCCATCTACAGCCAGCTCGACCAGCGCCACGGACGCGACACGGCCCACTTCTACGCCTCGCGGAACGAAGCGGCCGTGCACACCATCGCGGGCCTGGTGGACCGCTACGACATCGACTGCTCGCTGGAGCCGGTCGCGACCCACCTCCACGCTCTGACCAGCCGCGGTGCCGCACAGCTCGAGCGCGAAGCCACGGTCGCACGGTCCCTCGGTCTGCCCGCTTCGCTCACCGACGACGCCCCCGTCCCGGACGCCGTGACCGCAGCGCTGCGGTTCGACGATCAGCGCCAGCTCGACCCACGGGCGTACGTCGCGGGGTTGGCGGCCGCCGCCGAGGGTCACGGCGCCGTCGTCCACGAACGGACGCCCGTGCGCAAGCTCCGGCCTCGTCGCGGAGGGGTCAACGTCCACACCGACGCCGGTGTCGTCGCGGCCGGCCACGTCGTGCTCGCGATGCTGACCCCGTGGCCCGATCTCGTCGGCGCCTTCGCCCGCGCCCACCCCTCCCGGGCCGTCTGTGTGGCCGCGGAGCTCTCGGGTGCCGTCCCGACCGATCCGAGCCTCGGCGTCGACGGCCCGTCTCGATCGACGCGCCGCTACGTGACCGACGCGGGGACCGAGCTGCTGATCCTGCTCACCAGCGGCTGGCGGCCCGGTGCCAACGACGAACGCGACACCCTCCGCGAGCTCGCCGACGAGGCCACCCACCGCTGGGGTGCGACCCGGATCACCCACCACTGGGGGGCCATGGACCAGGTGTCGGCCGACCTGCTCCCCATGGTGGGCGGCGCCCCGGGGACGTCGCACATCCTGCTGGCGACGGGGTTCAGCAAGTGGGGCCTGACCGGCGGGACCGTCGCTGCCGACCTGTTGGCCGCACGCATCGCCGGCGACCGCGTCCGCACCCCCTTCGACGCCGCACGCCTGCCCGACCTGCGGGGGCTGGCGAAGATGACCGCCGCGGGTGCCCGGGTCGGGTACGAGCTCGTCCGTGACCGCATCCCCCGCCCCGGCGTTCGCGGCGGCGTCGACCAGGTGGTCGGCACACCCGGTGAGGGCCGGGTGATCGCGACCGCCACGGGGCCCGTCGCCGTGTGCACGGACGCCGACGGGGTCACCTGTGCGCTGTCGGCGACCTGCACCCACCTCGGTTGCACCGTCCGGTGGAACGCCGCCGCAGGTGCGTGGGACTGTGCCTGCCACGGCTCGCGCTTCGCGCCCGATGGGCAGGTGCTGGCCGGCCCGGCCACCACCCCCCTGTCGCCCCGTGACCTGCCCGGCCGCTGACAGCGAGCCCGCCACCGGCGAGGGCCGGCCTCGGTGGCCGGTGGTGCCCATCCAGGTGGGACCGGCGGGGTCCGCGGTCGGTGGAGCCTTCGGACCCTGGCCGCTGCCTGCTGAGGGGCGCACACTCGGAGGTTCACGGGGGAGGAGGGCGACGTGCCCCGCACCGCAGACCTGCTGCACCAGCTCGCGGACGAGCACCGCGACCTGGCGGCGGCGGCGCGATCCCTCCGCCAGCCCGGCCGGGACATCGGCACCGATGCGGTGCGCCGGACCACCGCCAGTATCGTCGAGCACGAGCTCGCGCACCGGCTCCTGGTCCACCCGCTGCTCCGTCGCGAGACCTGGGGCCAGCGCATCCTCACCGACCGTCGCGAGGAACAGCTGCTGTTGGCCGAGCGGCTCCGGCGGCTGCTGGCTCCCGGCCGTTCTACGATCACCCGCGCAGGCCCTCCCGAGACACGCAACGTCGACGCCACCGAGATCCTCGACCTGCAGCTGACCGAGCACACGGACCGCGAGGAGATCCTCGACTTCCCCCACCTGCGGCACGTGACCACGTTCGCGGAGCTGTCGACCCTCGGTGAGCTCCGAGGTCGGTTGGGCGCGGTGCTCCGTCAGCGGCTCGAGATCGACCGCACCTTGACCGAGGACGGCCGGTGGGCGACGGCTCCCCGGCGGGAGCTCGCGCAGCTGGTCGGGCTCGACGAGGACATCATCATCGACCTGCCGAGCGTGGAGCGGGCGATCGAGGCCGAACGGGCCGGTAGCAGCCGCTGACCGCGGGCCGAACGGCCAGGTCTGGTCAAGCTGAGGTTGACGCGGCCACCCCTCCGTCCCCGTCCGTTCCGACCACGGAGGGTCCAGACTGGGCGACGCTGAACGGGGAGGACGACGTGAACGGTGAGCTCGAGCACTGC